>CAYYAU010000110.1:0-4641 GCA_964469765.1 uncultured Clostridia bacterium
TCCACTTTATATGTTCCTTATTGTAATTTTCGGTGTCCTTATTGTCAGAATTATGGTTTGATTTTATCACCAGAACAATATGAAGAAATTAAATGGGAGTATATTGAAATTTTTCTAAAAAAACATAATGGCTGGATTGATGGAATCTGTCTTACTGGGGGAGAGCCTTGTCTCTATGAGGATTTGCCAGAGTTTCTTAAAAAAATAAAAGGCTTATCAATGAAGATTAAATTAGACACAAATGGTACCTTCCCAAAGATGCTTAATTCAGTGTTAGATGAAGGTTTAATTGATTATGTTGCAATGGATATAAAAGCACCTTTACGATTAGATAGTTACAGTAAATCAGCAGGAATAAGAACATCCTCACTTTTAGAGAAGGTAAAAGAAAGTATTGATATAATAATGGAATGGAATAAAGAGTATGAGTTTAGAACAACAGTCGTTCCAACTTTGCATACAAAGGATGATATTATTGAAATTGCTAAGAGTATAAAAGGGGCAAGGTTTTATGCTTTACAGAATTTTTCAAATAAGGAAACCCTTAACCCATCATTTAGAACAATTAAACCTTATTTAAGAGATGATTTGGAGAACTGGAGTAAAGAGATATCAAACTATGTTCAGAGATGCAAAGTTAGAGGAGAGTGACATAATAATTATTAATGCAGACTATTTATAAAAAACATAGTATTAAAGAATGGCCGGTGGAAGATAGACCCAGAGAGAGGCTTTTTAAGATAGGAGAACATAATCTTACTGATTCTGAGTTATTAGCCATTCTTTTAGGTAGTGGAACAAAGGGACAAACAGCAATAGAAGTAGCAAGAAGAATTCTTTTGAAATTTAAAACATTTAGAAATTTAAGTCATACTGATTCAAGAGAGTGGCTTGATTTTAAGGGCATTGGTAAAGCAAAGATTGCCCGAATAAAAGCAGCATTAGAGATTGGAAGAAGGTTTAGAGAAAAAGAGAAAAGAGTTAACAATCAACAGATTAAATCTTCTATCCAGGTTGCTCAAATGTTTATGCCAAGAATGAGAGATTTAAAAAAAGAGGTCTTTAAGATTCTTCTTTTAAACACTAAAAATAAAATAATATCGCATTATGAAGTTGCCGAAGGAACACCAAGCTTTGCCTATCCAATTATGAGAAGTATTGTATCATTAGCAATTCAGTATTTTGCTTCAGGTATAATATGTTTACATAATCATCCTTCTGGTGACCCTTCTCCTAGTAAAGAGGATAGAAATTTTACAGAAAGATTAAGGAGTATATTAGAAATTATAGGTATAAATGTTGTTGACCATATTATATTTGGAAATGATAATTATTTCAGTTTTGCTGAAAAAGGGCTGTTGTAATAAATCTACGATAATAAAAGGAGGTAAGTTATGCAAGAAAGACCAAAAACATTTGTGAAAATCACAACAAAGTCTATTAATGTTGAAATTGTGGGAGAGCCATTTCTTATCAACACATGGAGGGGATATACCCCAGCGGTTACTGTCAAGGTTGAAGGTAGTGATGAACACAAAGGACTTTATATTAATGCAAAGACATTATCAAATGCTTTAGAACCAATGAGACTTGCAAATGATGGCAATTTCAAAGGGTTAAAGTTTAAAATAAGAAAGGAGTCTTCAGATAGAACCGCTCCTTATATTATAGAAAAGGTGGAATAATACTTAAGTTTTTCTCTTAGTTTTATGAAGAAAACTATTCTGATAGTTTTTTTATTTATAATTTATTGTGATCTTTATACTTATGCAAATCCAGGTTCAGGTGGAGAACCTGGAGATTTTTTGACATTGGGAGCTGGAGCTCGTGTATTAAGTATGGGAGGAACATTTTGTGGATTAGCTGATGATGGAAGTGCAATTGTTTATAATCCAGCTGGTCTTGATTATCTTTCTAGAATAGAAATCACCACTAATTATGTTGGTCTATTTGAGGATACATTCTATGGATATTTAGGTATAGTTTATCCTACATATAAATCTGGCACTTTTGGGATAGGAAATATCTTTTTAACTTCAGGAGGATTTCAACAGCGAACCAACTACTATGATGAAGGGACTGAATTTAGCCAGACTCAGGATGCTATATTTATTGCTTACGGAAGAAGGCTCTTTCCTTATTTATCCTTAGGGACATCTTTAAAGATAATTTCTCATTCTATATACAGGTTCAATGCAACTGGGGTAGGTTGTGATTTAGGTTTTCTTTATAAACCAAAAGACTGGCTTTCAGTTGGTGTAAATTTCCATAATATTATCCCTCCAAAGATTAAATTAAATAATACCACAGATACATATCTCTTTAAGGTAAAATTAGGAACAGCAATTAAAATTTTCAGTGTTTTTCCAAAGACATTTGATCAGTTGAGTTTGGTTTCAGATTATGAATTCTCCAGTTGGGGAAATCATCTTAATATGGGGTTTGAGTATGGACAGTTCTGGTCAAAAAATAGTTTATACTTTAGATTAGGGAGAGATTTTAGTAGAGGTGCAATGAATATTGGAACAGGACTTAATATTAAAAGATACAAGATTGATTTAGGTGTTGGGTTTATGGGGTTGGGTGCATCTTTTAGAGTGTCTTTTTCGTGTTATTTAGGAAAAGAAATTGAAAAACAGACAGAAATGTATACTAGGTGGAAAGCATTAAGAAAAGCTAAACAGTTATATATAGAAGGGTTAAGGAGTTATAATGAAGATAAATATGTTGAGGCTCTTAAGTTATGGGAGAATGCCTTGATATTTGACCCAGAGAACACAACTATTCTTACTAAATTCAATGAAGCAACTGAAAAGTTAGAGTCTAAAATGAGAAATGAACTATTAGGAAAGGCTATCGGAGAGGCATATTCTTATTATGAGAAAGGAGACATTATTTCTTCTTTAGAGGCATGGGCGCAGGTTTTAAAGATTGACCCGACAAGTATAAGAGCAAAGGATTATACATCAAAGATTAATAATATGCTGACAAAAAAACAGAAGGAAGAATACCTTCTACGAGTTGAAAAAAAGAAATCTCAGAGGATTGGTTATCTTATTAGTAAAGCTGATTTAGCTTTTAAACAGAGAAGGTTTAAGGATGCCCTTGCTTTCTGGAGGAAGATAAAGAAACTGGCTCCTGGGAATATTCAAGCTGAGAAAAACATATCAGCTCTTAAGAAAAAAATAAGAGAATTAATACAATACCACTATGATAAGGGTCTTATTTCTTTTAAGAAAGGTCAATATAAAAATGCAGTAAAGGAATTAAAACAGGTGGTATACTATCAACCACATTATAAGGATGCGGATGATTTATTAAAAAAGGCAACTAAGAAAGTAAAGAGTTCTTTGGTTACCAAGAAAGAAAAAGCAATAGATAAACTTTATTATGAAGCAGCTGACCTTTATTTAAAAGGAAAGTATAAAGAGACGGTAGAGATACTTCAAAAACTTTTAGAGATTGACCCTACAAATGAGAATGCAATAAAGCTTTTAAATAAGGCAAAGAGTGTTCTTTTGGTTTTAAAAAAGAGTAGGGAAGAATAAGTTTTTTTCAGAGATAATCGCACAATAAAGAAAGTAAGAGGAAATATGAAAAGAATAGTTTTGTGTTTGATGTTATTGTTTCCGATGAGTCTATCTGCTAAACCAAAGATTGAGTTTATAGCAATGGACTTACAGGGAAAAAGGGTTTTACCGGGTATGATGGACCAGCCAATATTGAAATTTAAAGTATTGAATCATTCAGCAACCGACTATTATGTAAACTCTTTTATTTTTACTTCTATAGGCAATCCTAAATCTCCTGTTGATTTAAAGGAATGGCAAAATGCTAAAATCTGGGCTTACACTGAAAATTGGGATTTTGATACAGATAAAGATAGAGATAATAAAAGGATAGGAATAGGTGAATTTAGAGGTGGTGCAACTTGTGAATTCTATCTTGGTAGAAGTCTTATGCTTGAAGGAAATACTACTTATTATTTTTATGTTACTTATGATATGGGGTCTTCTGTCAATGAGGGTTCAGAAGGACACACTATTGATTTATGTTTAAAAAACTCGACAGATGTTGATATTGATTGGTGGAAAGGTGGTGGAGAGGAGGGCGAAACAATAGGAAACTTTTATGATAGTAATAATCCGACTAAGTATCCTAATGGAATTGATTCCTTATACAATGGTGAGCTTTCCTATGATATAGTGTCAACTGGGTTTCCGTCAGATATTGGAATTTCTATGTTTTGTTACCCTAATCCATTTAATCCAGGAAAAGAACAGACCACAGTAAAGTTTAATATGCAACATTATGATGGAGACCTTAATGTAAGGATATTTACTTTAACCTGTAGGTTGGTTAAGGATTTCACAATAAATGTAATACAAGGAGTGAATGAATTTAGTTGGGACGGTAGAAATGAAGATGGTAAGATTGTAGCAGATGGTGGATATATCTGTGAAGTAAGAAATACAGATTGGGGAAAAACTGTTGGTAGAGTAAAGATAGCAGTTATTAAATGAAGTAAACAGACGAAAAAAAAGAGTTTTTGGATAATTTACGGATTAAGATGAGAACAGGTATTGCAAATCTTCCTTTACATTATGGAAAGGCTCCTAAATGGCTTTTTTCGAGAATGAA
>CAYYAU010000111.1:0-4592 GCA_964469765.1 uncultured Clostridia bacterium
CTAATCCTAATATGCCGGTTTGGGTTAATATCTCTAAAATCTCATTATGACAGTTGTTTGCATGGGTTCTCAATGATGCATACATTTTATTGTGTAAGAATTTTGATTGATAAAATGGATATAAAATCTCAAAGTTCCCCCAACCGTGTCCAATAATTGGAGATTTTTTAAATAACTCAAAAGCAGACCTCCAAATTAGGAATCTCTGTTGATAAGCCATAGTTGTTAAATTCACGCTTTCTTTAATCTTTCTTATAATTAGGGATAAAACGATTCTTTTTTCTATATTACCAGTTTGTAGATTCTTCGTGGTTGTAGGATAAAAAAGAGTAATAAAAATTACAACAATTAAGAAATAAATCCACTTTTTATTCTTCTTTATAATTTCGCCATATCTTAAAATTAATATTATAAATAATATTAAAATTGCAACAGCTAATCCCAACCATGAACTTCTTGTTCTTGTTACCAATAAACCAAGAAAATTAATGATAAATATTGAAAGAAAGAATATCTTTTGATAAAATTTTTCTTTTAAGATAAAAATTGTTAAAATTGTAGGAAGAACCAAAAGCAAAAAACTCGAAAGAAAATTTGGATTTCCAAAAGTAGAAACACTTCTGGTACCAAAAGGATGGGGGACATTCTTCCAAAAAGGATCTAACTCTCCAAACTGAAGCAAAGCATAAATAGACGAAACTGTAGCAGTGGTAATAACACAGTAAAGTATCTTATTAAAAAAACCTTTATCATTAGAAAAATAATAAACAAAATAAAACACAAAAAAACAGTTAATAATTAAAAAAATTATATTCCTTCCTGAAAAAGAAACAATTGCCCAGAAATAATCAGGATAACGAAAAAAAGAAACAATAGCACTTATTATACATATAGAAAAAAAGAGAATAATGGATTTATCTAAAGGTGTTTTTGGAAATACAAAATTATTCTTTATCTTGGAATTAAAAATTAAAAGTAACAAGATAATAGCAAAGGAAGAATACAGAACTATTTGCTGAATTACATATGGGTTACGGGTCAGATTAGTGAAAAAAAGAAGTGGCGAGATGAATATTGCGAAAAGAAATAGTGATGAGGAAACTTTTAGGTAATTCATTTAAACGTTTTTAAAATCTTTTGAATTTCCTTATCATTTGGGTTAAGAGCTAAAGCCTTATAAAAATATCTCTTTGAAAGTTCTTTTTGATTTGTTTTGAAATAAAGAATGGCTAAATTTTTTAAAGCAGGGAAGTTATTAGGATTAAAAGAAAGAATACGTTTATAGGTTTGTTCCGCCTCTTTATTTTTCTTCTGAATATAATAGACATTTGCAAGGTTTAGATAAACCTGGATGTTGTCAGGATGCCACTTTATAGCTTCCTTATAAACCTTTTCTGCTTCAGAAAATTTATGAAGCTGGATATATGCCCATGCTAGTTTAAAATATGTCAATGGAAATACAGGGTCTAACATATGAGCTTTCTTAAAGTCTTCAATAGCCTTTTCCCATTTCCCAAGCTTTAAATAAACAACTCCTTCTTGAAAATGTACCTGAACATAATTAGGAGCAAGTT
Organism: uncultured Clostridia bacterium; assembly: GCA_964469765.1. Taxonomy (GTDB): domain Bacteria; phylum UBA6262; class WVXT01; order CAYYAU01; family CAYYAU01; genus CAYYAU01. Next base: position 1,575 of record CAYYAU010000111.1, read on the forward strand.
TTTTAACATCAGAATATTTAGCAAGTGCTCTTTCAGCATCATCTCGGGCATTATGATTGGTATCTGTCCAATCAGGGTTATAAACCTTCTGCATATTCCATCTATCATTGAAAACGTTACCCATAAAATAATGTGCCATAATAAAGTAAGGATTATATTTTAAAACCTTCCTATATTCTGCAATAGCTTCCTCCCACATTTTAGCTTTAGAATAAGCTATAGCCTTATTATGGTGAAAATCAGCATAAAAGAGTCTCATAAATTGAGTAACACCTATTATTGCCAAAACTATAACACCCAACTGTATTACTTTTAAAAACGGAATTCGGGAAATTTCCTTTTCTTTATTAATTTCATTAAAAGGAGTTATTTGACTTACCAAAAGGCCCATAAATGTCCAAAATATTGTTCCTGAAGAGACAAAGCGCATATTAACTCCAACAGCATTATGAACAAGCATACCAAAGATACCACATCCTATTCCTACTATATAATACTGTTGAGTATCCAAGAATTGAAGTCGCGCCGTGGTGGCCTTTCTTCTTTCTCCTTTCTCACTTAGTTCCCAGAAACTTGCTTTAAGCCTTCTAAATGCTGATGAGAAATAGAAAAATAAAAGCCAAAGAAAAATGCCTAACCCAATAATCCCCTCATCAAACCATATCTCTAAATACTCATCCTCAGGATGGTCTGTTTCTGTGTTATGTTTTCCTTCAATATGAAAAATCTCAGGTCTACGATAAAGAGGGTAAACAATTTTAAATGTTCCTATACCGCTACCAAAGAATGGTTTTTTAAGAATCATCTGACAGGTAGAAAGCCATGTAAAAAGCCTAAATCTGATAGAATCTATATTTTTAACTGTAAGGTATCCAACACTTAAGAATGTAAGAATAACCAATCCACTAATAAATCCAATTAGAAACCTCTTGATATTTTTTCTCTTTGCTTGAGATAAAAATAGCGAAGACATAATTACAGTAAGAGATGTCCCAGCTGCTAATCCAATATATGCTCCTTTGCTTCTGGTTAAAAACACATTTATAGCAAGAATTATATAAACAAAAGCATAAAATTTATTCTTTGTTCGAAGAAACTCAGTAATAAGAATAGGTGCTGATATAACTAAAAATGCTCCATAAAAATTTGGGTTGCCATAACAAGAAAAAATCCTATTTCCAAATGCTCTTCGCCAAACCCACGGGTCTAAATCTAATGCCTGAATAAAACCATACAAACAAGAAACAAAAACAATAAAGATAACCCATTTTACAATTGATTTTACCCTTTCTAATGAATGAAATTCAGCAATCATAAGAAAGAAAAAAAACATATAGAAAAATCTTCTGATAAGTTCTTCAAAACTTGTAAATTTAAAGGGGGAATGAAGAAAAGAAACAAATCCAGAAATGAAAAATATAATAATAGGAACTAAAAATATATACTGTTTTTTTATGAAAGGAAACCTGCCTTCTTCTAAAATTTTAAGCAACCATAATGCTAAAATAATTGTCCCGCCTACATGTAAAGCTGTAATCTTAATTTGACAAGAATCATATGTTCTAAGATAAAAGGATAGCTCTAAAAATGCCAGAAATATTGGAAAGAAATAATAAAAAGATAAAGCTAATGCTTTCTTCATTTAGGTAACTTTTAATTTTCTATTTAAAGCCGAGGGAGAGAATTGAACTCTCAACCTAACGCTTACGAAGCGCTCGCTCTACCTTTGAGCTACCCCGGCATAATTTATAAATTTATAATTTATTATACCATTTTTATTATATACACTTATGCCGTTCTTTTATATTAAAATATATTTTACTAATAATGTCAATTAAAGAGTTAGCAATGCAAACAAAAAAACCTGAACATCTATGTTCAGGTAGTAAAGTAATACTAAAACTGTATATTATAATAATATAAAAATTTAGGTTTGCTATATTTTATACGTTTTCTTTTGAGATAATTTCTCAGCTGATAATGAATCCAAACTTTTTAGATACAGCCTTATATACTTTTTTAATTTAATCTTATGCCAAAAACCAACCTTTTCAAATTTAGCACCATGATAAAAAACATTAGTAAACCGCTTTACCCAAATAATCCTTGCTGTAATCTTAAGAGGAGTAGCAAACTCACTTATTTTATACTCGAAAACTGCGGTTAGTCCCGGTTTAAATTCTCTACCTACTATAAAACAAATTCCATCCTCACATATATTCTGAATCTGTCCTTTTGCAACAAGCCTTCCGGTTTCGCTATAGATGTTTGTTTTCATTCTTAAATTTATTCTTTTAAATCTTCTTTTCTCAGAGCCTGGCATAAAATAATACCTCCTTTTATAAACTTTTCCAAAAAAACTGCGCTACTTCGGAAATCTCCATCTATTCCACATATTCCCTTAAGAATTTACTTCTTGAAGGGTGCCTTAATTTTCTTATAGCCTTTGCTTCTATCTGTCTTACACGTTCCCGTGTTACATTAAATATCCTTCCAACCTCTTCTAATGTTCTGGGGTGTCCTTCATCTATACCAAACCTTAACTTAATAATTCTTGCCTCCCTTTCAGTAAGCGTGGATAATACCTTTTCTATCTCTTTTTTTCTTAAAGAATCAAATGCAACAATAGCAGGTGAGAGATTATTTTTATCTTCTATAAAATCTTCTAACTGACTTTCCTCATCTTCACCAATAGGTGTTGCTAACGAAATAGGTTCCTGCATAATTTTCAAAACACCTCTTATTCTTTCAGGAGATAGATTTATTTCCTCTGCATATTCTTCAATAAAGGGGTCTCTTCCAAAATTCTGTCTAAAATAGCGTGTTGTTTTGGTAAGTTTACTTATAATCTCTTTCATATGTACAGGTATCCTTATGGTTCTTGCTTGATCCGCAATTGCTCTATTAATGGATTGACGAATCCACCATGTGGCATATGTTGAAAATTTAAATCCCCTTTTATACTCAAACTTGTCTACTGCTTTCATAAGCCCAATACTTCCTTCCTGAATTAAATCA
>CAYYAU010000112.1:0-4581 GCA_964469765.1 uncultured Clostridia bacterium
ATATTTCAGATATTGTCTTTATGGGAGGAAGTTTGGTACCTGTAGGTGGCCATAATCTGTGGGAACCTGCTCATTTATGTAAACCTTTAATCTTTGGCAGGTTTATAGATAATATTTACTCATTTGCTGAGTTATTAATAAAAAACGAGGCTGGTATAAAGGTGAATAACGAAGATGAGTTAGAAAGGGCTATTTCTGATTTGGTTTCTTCTGAAGAGAAAAGAAAAAGAATGGGATTTAAAGCAAAAGAGGTTTCACAGTTTCAATATGGAGTAACTGACAGGTATTTACAAACCCTAATGGAAGTCATATTATTATGAAAAAACTCAAAAGAAAGATAAGAAAAAAGATTGAACAGAATCTAAGTTGGATTCCATTCGTATTTTTTATGGGTATACTGAAAGTTCTACCAGAAAGTTTTCTATATACATTAGGAGCGTATCTAAGCAGGCTATTCTATTATTTTTCCCGTAAAAGAAGAAGGATTGCTTTAAGGAATCTTAAACTTGCGTTTGGTAAAGAGAAAACAGATAAAGAAATAGAAAAGATTACAAAAGAGGTTTTTGAAGAGAATTTTATAAGCAGTTTTGAAGCATTATACTTTTATTCAAAATACACCGCAGATAGAAGTATTATGAGAAGGATTGTTTCTATTGAAGGAACAGAACATCTTGATAATGCATTAAAGAAAGGAAGAGGTATTATTGGAATCAGTGCTCATTTTGGAAGTTTTACATTGATGAGTGGAGGTTTAGTGGCATGGGGATATCCTTATTCTTTAGTTATAAGAGAAAATGCTGACCCTAAGTTAGAGAAACTACTTAATACTATGAGAAGCGATTGGGGGATAGAGTCAATTCCTGCTTTTCCAAGGAAACTGGCTGTTCATAGGTCTTTATTGGCATTAAGAAATAATAGAATATTAGGTATCTTTATTGACCAGAATAAATCAGGAGATAGTGTGTTTGTTGATTTTTTTGGTAAACTTGCATCAACCGCATTTGGAGCAAGTGTTATTGCACAAAGAACAAAAGCTGAGGTTGTTCCTATTTTTATAGTAAGGGAGAAACCAAGAAGGTTAAAACATAAAATTATTGTTGAAAGACCTGTAGCAATTATAAAGTCTTCTAATCAGAAAGAGATTAATATTCACAATATGTCAATAATGACAAAGGTGATTGAAGATTATATAAGGAGGTACCCATCACATTGGTGGTGGTTTCATGATAGATGGAGGACAAGACCAAAAACAACTTCGTAGAAGCGGATTGGCGCTGATATAGACGTGGAAAGTCGCTGATAACAAATCAAAGGGCAATAAAAAGTTCAGCGATAATCAGATTGCTATCCCTGCCCGACGGATGGCAGGCGGGAGCGAATCTCAGCTTCTATTTCTATATATTTGATATTCCTAGTAGGTATTAGTCTATAACAATTAGTGTAAAAAAATATGATCAGAAACATACTAATTAAATCAGTTAACTGGATAGGAGATGCGGTAAGGATTATTCCTGCAATTTCTCTTTTGAAAAATGGCTTCCCATCTTCAAAAATAGTGGTTATAGCAAACAAATGGGTAAAGGATGTCTTTGAAACCAGTCCTTTCATTGACGAGATTATTGTCTACCCTGATAGGCTATTAGAAAGAATAGCTTTATTAAGAGAAATAAGAAAAAGAAGATTTGATTTAGGAGTTACCTTTCAACCAAGGTCCTATAGTTCAGCATTATTTTTATATTTTTCTAAGATTACTTTGAGGATTGGTTATGGGTTTCATTTAAGAAAACTATTTTTAAACTACTGGATAGATTTACCTAAAAAACCAATTCATGACCAAGATTTATTCTTAAATTTGATAAGAAGTTTAGATATTAGAAAAAAAGAAGATAAATATTTTCTTTCTATTGATAATGAGAGTATTCTATGGTCTAAAAGATTTCTTAAAGAGCATAACATTAAAGATTCGGACCTTATTATAGGATTAAACCCAGGAGGGTATTCTCCTCTTAAAAGATGGTCTGTTGAGAGGTTTTCTTTTTTAGCAGATAGATTAATTAATAAATACAATGCTAAAATTATAGTATTTGGAGCAGAAGGTGATATAAAGATTTTAGAGAGAATAAAAAATCTATGTAAGAACAAAGTCTATACTATTGTGTCTTCCCTTGAGGAATACGCAGCATTAGTAAAAAGATGTAGGTTATTAATTACAAATGATACAGGTCCTATGCATATAGCAGATGCTTTGGAAGTACCGGTAATTGTTCTTTTTGGTCCTACAGATCCAAAGAGGTCTTCTCCTTTAGGTAAGAACAGTAAAATTATTAAAAAAGAGATTGCCTGTTCGCCTTGTAAAAAAAAGAGTTGTAAAAGTCATCTTTGTATGGATATGATTAGTGTTGAAGAAGTAGAAAAAGAAGTAATACAGATGATAAGAATTACGGAAATCAAAATGCAAAATGAAAAATCCAAAAACTAAAAATAACTTTGGGAATGTAGATGCTCAATTCATTGAGCAGATTTAAAAGAAATGAAGGAATTTAAGATAATAAAAGATAAATCATGGATTATAGGAATAAAAAACGAGTATGAGAATAAGAAGTTTTTAGATAAGATTAAAGGGTTATTTTTAAATCCTATTATTGAGAAAGACCGGTTTCCTTCTCGAGGAGTAAAGCCTGTGTTTAGTTTTAAGTATAACGATGAAGAGTTTATTTTTAGATTTTATCAGCATGGCGGATTTATTAAGAAGATTTTTAAAGATATATTCTTTTTTAATTTAGCTCTTAAGGAAATAAGGATAATTGAAGAGTTAAAAACAAAGAAATTTTTAACATACGAACCAGTTGGTTTTATCTCAAGAAGATATTTTAAGGTATTATTTAGGACAGCATTGGTAACAAAAAGAATGTTAGGATATGAAAGCCTACTTACATATCTCAAAGACAAAAAGTCTCTTAGAAGGAAAGAAATAATTGAGAGGCTAATTAATGTTTTAGAAAATCTGTATAAATTAAATCTTTATCATAATGATTTAAACATCAAGAATTTGTTAATAAATCCTAAAGACTTCACCATTTGCATTATTGATTGGAAAAAGTGTAGTTTGAAAAATAAGATTAGTTTAAAGGGTAAGATAAGAAATATAACTCGATTAGCGCGTTCTTTAGAGAAGAACGGAATAAAGATTAATGATAGATTGAAGATGAGGTTTTTTCTAAGGTTTATTAAAAGATTTGGTGTTTCTAACCATAAACGAAAGCGATTAATGAGGTTGTGTAAAAGAAATTTTTATCTTCATAGATTAACATGGCACAAACAAGAGGAAAAGGCTGTTTAATACTTCTTTATCATAAGATTGGGAATCCGCCTACTGGTTCAAGACAAAAAGGTTTATGGGTAAGCAAAGATATATTCTATAGAGAACTTTTGTTTTTAAAAGAAAGACATATCCCTGTTGTAGGCTTTAAAGAAAAAAAAGAAGGTATTATTTTAACATTTGATGATGGTTATGAAAATAATTTCAGTAATGCTTTTCCAATTCTGAAAGCGTTTAATTTTAAGGCTATTATTTTTTTGGTAACAAAATATATAGGGAAATATAACTACTGGCATAATCCTCAAAATGAACCTTATATAAAAATGTTATCTATAAAAGAGATAAAAGAGATGAAACAATATGGGATAGAGTTTGGTTCACACACTTATTCTCATCCGCATCTTGATAAGTTAAAAATTGAAAGTGTTAAGGAAGAATTAGTTAAAAGCAAAAAAATGTTAGAAGAGATAATTAAAAAGAAGATTATTTACTTTGCTTATCCATACGGCAAAGGTATCTATAATGAAAATATAAAAAGGGCTCTAAAAGAGACAGGATATCAGTATGCATTTACAATGGAAAAAGGATTAAATACTTACGAGGACAACTTTTATTTAAAAAGAGTGGTTGTGCCTAACTCCTTTAAGGAATTCAAGAAGATAGTATCTCCCTTAGGATATTACGAATAAATATATGAAAAATATTTCGGCAATTATTATTACATTAAATGAAGAAAAGAATATAAAAAAATGTTTAGAAAGCATCCAATGGGTTGATGAGATTATTATTGTTGATAGTTTTAGTACTGATAGGACAGTTGAAATTGCTAAAGGATTTAAAAATGTAAGGATATTTCAAAAAGAGTTTATAGATTTTTCTTCTCAGAAAAGTTTTGCATTAAGTAAAGCTCAAAATGAATGGGTATTAAGTATTGATGCAGATGAGGTTGTTTCAGATACATTAAAAGAAGAAATTTTAAATCTTAAAGGTGATGCTGATGCATATTATATCCCAAGAAAGAACTATTTCTTTGGCAGATGGATAAGGCATTGTGGGTTATGGCCAGATTATCAACTTAGACTTTTTAGAAAAGATAAAGCTTTTTTTAAAGATAAAATGGTTCATGAAAGTGTTAGTATTTCTGGTAAAACAGAATATTTAAAATTTTCTTTAGATCATTACACATATAAATCTGTTGCAGATTTTATTGAAAGGCTCGATAAATATAGTAGTGGATGGGCCAGAGAGATGAGAACAAAAGG
>CAYYAU010000113.1:0-4472 GCA_964469765.1 uncultured Clostridia bacterium
AATCATCTTTTCTCCAGAGAAGAAAACTGAACAGGATAATAATTCAGCAAAAACAAATACCTCCATTTTAAACAATAAACCCTTCCAAAAAGAACCCAACTTGAATCTAAGAATGAAAGGAATTTTAAATATAAATTTATCTACATGGAAAGAGATTGTTTTTTATTTTTATGGTATTCTTTCTAATAATACAAGCATTATACATCATACGCCAAATGAACAAAACCTCTCCAAACAAGACCTTTTTTCTCGTAAAATAAAGCCGAGTCTAATTAGTTGGAGTGTCTTGAGCAAGGAAGAATTTACCCAAGAACTACAGGATAACTTTAACCAGAGTCTAATGAAGATATTAGAGGAATTAAAACAGACTTATGGAGAAAATACAGAAAAAATATTGAAACAGGAGTTTGGAAAAGATATTTATAGAAGATATTTAAAAAGATTAACAAAAGCAGTTTTGAATAATGAAAAGATTCATTATGTTTTTGATAGAACAGATGGGCAGTTACTAACGCCAGCGATTGTGGAACTAATGGGATATATTCTTTATTTAGAAAACAGAAGGGGAAAAAGAAGTAATATAGAGTTTAGTTGGATAGATGATAGTGGAAAAGATATTGGAGAGATAAGAAATGGTATAAAGGAATGCATAGATAAATATGCAGGTAAAGAAAAATTAGATGCAATGAATCTAAGTAATCAGGATATATATGAGAGGTTTGTGAAGGATGCTATTGTGCTAAATGAGCAGTTGTTAAACAGAGCAAGGGCTAATAGAAAACTTATAGTAAAAAGTGTAATAAAGTTAATTAGAAAAAGGAGTAAGTTAAGCATAGAAAAAACCGCAATATTTACCCAAAGGTATGAGAGATGGGATATAACAGGAATAAATTTAGAGAATGTTCTTATGGTAATCCTTGGAGCAAAAGAAGGAAAAAGATTATCAACATCTCAAGGATTAATTCAAGTATTAGATAAAGAAAAAGGTATATACCTTCCGGTAATCCTACCTTCAGGAAAAATAGATTTAGAGAAACAAAAAGATAGGGAAGCGATAATAAACCACCAAGCTTGATTAGGTAATACTTTCATATAAATTTTATTTGCTTTTTTATTTGTTTTGTGATATATTAATTCACTATATATGAACAAAATTTTACAAAAGAAGTGTGTAGACATTCTAAAAATATTAGAGAAGGACAACCCCTCTTTCTTCTACATAGTTGGAGGATTCTTAAGGAATTATATGTTAGGAAGACAGAGTTATGATATTGACCTTATTGGAAAAGGCAATATTTTTCCAAAGGTAAAGGATTTCTGTAAAAAAATAAGAGCTACCATTGTAACACTAGATGAAGAAAGGAGAATCTATAGAGTTATAAAAAAAATAAAAAATAAAGAGATTACTTTTGATTTCAGTAGTTTTGAAGGAAATTCTTTATATGAGGATTTAAAAAATAGGGATTTTACAATAAACACTTTTGCTTTATTACTTAAGGATGTTTTTTCTCCTTTTAAAAATAAAATAATAGATCCATTCAATGGGAAAAAAGATTTAGACAAGAAACAAATTAAAATCGTTTCTCAACTTTCTTTAATGAAAGACCCTTTGAGAATTCTTCGCGCATATAGATTAGAAGGGATTTTAAATTTTAAGATTGAGGAGAATACAAACAGAATATTAAAAAGAGAAATCCCTAATATTAAAAATGTTTCTAATGAAAGAATTAGGGATGAGTTTTTCAAAATACTTTCTACGGAGAAAAGTTATAAATATCTTTATATTTTTCAAAAAAACTTACTTTTAGAAACTTTATTTCCTCAAATAAAAGTAATGTATGATAAAAGGCCATACTACTACCATAAGGGAGGATTATGGGAACATTCAATAGAAACAGTAAAATCTTTGGAGAATATATTTTCAAATTTAAATGTATATTTTCCAAGAGTATATAAAAAAATAGCTAATTATCTTGAAGAAGATATATCCCAACACATTACACGAAAAACTCTCCTTAAGTGGTCTGGTTTTTTGCACGATATTGGCAAACCTCAAACTGCTAAAATTATTAATGGAAAAATGAGGTTCTTTGGCCATCAGAATGTTGGTGTAAAAATTGCTAAGGAAATTTGTAAACAACTTAAATTAAGCAATAAAGCAATAAAGTTTATTACATCTACTATCTATCAACATATGAGACCGGGCACATTATCAGAGGTTGGTTTTGTTACTAAAAGGGCTTTATATAGATACTTTAGGGATTTAAAGGAAGAAGGAGTGACAACATTAATTCTTTCTTTAGCAGACAGGCTTTCTTATAAGAATGTCCGTAAAAAAGAATTGAAAATTGAAAATCATAAAACTATTATAAGGAAAATGGTATACTACTATCTTTTGAAAAAGTCCTCACTTGAATTAAAACCTTTACTTAATGGCTATGAAATAATGGAAAACTTTAATATTCCATCATCACCTTTAGTTGGGAGACTCCTTGATGTTTTAAAGGAGGCTCAATCTACAGGGGCTGTAAAAACAAAGAAACAAGCTATCTGTTTTCTTAAAAAGAAGATAAGAAATAAAAACTAAAGAGGAACGATGGAACTTTATGCAGATTTACATTTGCATTCAACATTTTCTGATGGTTCTCTTACGCCGGAAGAGCTTGTAAAAGAGTGTTATAAAAAAGATATTTATGCTATTTCTCTAACAGATCATGATAATATTGGAGGAGTAGAAATAGCAAGAAAATCTGCCCAAATTTATAAGATTAAATTTATTCCTGGAGTTGAGTTAAGCACCCAATCTGAATTCAATGAAACTGAAGAAATTCATATTTTAGGGTATTATATTAATGAGAATGACCCAATGTTTAATGAAAAGCTTTTATTTTTTCAAAAGGCAAGAGAAGAAAGAGCCAAAAAAATCCGCGAAAGATTAGCAACTCTTGGAATTAATATTAATGAACGAACAATAAAAGAAATAAGTCAAAAAGGGTCTATTGGAAGAATGCATTTTGCAAGAATTTTAGTTGAAAAAGAGATAGTAAGTAGTATAAAGGAAGCATTTGAAAAATATCTTTCTTATGGAAAACCTGCTTTCATTCCAAGATTAAAACTTTCTACTAAGGATGCAATTAAACTTATTCTTAGCAATGGAGGGATTCCTGTTGTTGCACATCCAGTTTTTGGGGCAAATGATAAAAATATTATTTCAAGACTGAGGGACTATGGATTAAAAGGAATTGAGGTCTTCTATCCTGAACATAACCAATCTCATATTGCAAAATATATAAACTGGGCTGAGGAGTTCAATTTATGTATCACAGGAGGGTCAGATTTTCATGGAACAACAAAAGGAAGAGAAACTAAATTAGGTGAAAATATTCTTCCATATAGATATGTAGAACTTTTACAGCAATGTAATAAACTATTGAATTCTTAATGTAAATATGTTATATTGTTACACAATAAAATAAAAAGGGATAATAATGAAACATTTACTTAAGTTTTTTGTGTTTTTCTTTTTTATTGGTTTTCTTTTTGGACAGGAAAATTATTCTTTAAGAAAAATCTTGAAGATTAAAATTAAAGGGAATGAACATGCCCCTGTCGATAAAATCCTAGATGCAATGGAAACTAAAAAAGGTGATTTCTATGATGAAGAGATGATAAATGACGATATTAAGAAAATATATGAACTCGGATTTTTTGAAAAGATTGTGGCTGATGTTGAAAAGTTTAAACAAGGATTAGTACTTACTTTTATTGTTGAAGAAAAACCTATAATAAAAAGAATAGAGTTTAAAGGGAATAAGAAGTTTTCTGTGAAAAAACTAAAAAGAAAGATTAAGATTAAAAGAAAGGATTTTTTTGATGAATTAAAACTTCAAAATGCAACTGATGAGTTAATTAAGTTTTACAAAGATAAGGGGTATTTAGATATTAAAGTTGAGGGGTATCCAACAATAAATAAAGAAGATAATACTGTGGTAATTAACTTTTTTATTGAAGAAGGTAATCAATTAAGAATTGAAAAAATAAAAATTATTGGTGCTAAACAAATTTCATATAAAAAGGTTAAAAGGTTATTAAATCTAAAAAGAAAAAAGATTTTCAAACAAGAAAGATTTACAAAAGGATTACAACGGATAGAAGAATATTATAAAAATCACGGGTTTTTGTATGCGGAAATTAAAGAGCATGATTTGCAAATTAATAAAGAAAAGGATAAATGTTTTATTACTGTTGAGATTAATGAAGGAAATAAATACTTCTGGAAAGATATCAAATTTAAAGGGAATAATCATTTTACTAAAAAACAACTATTAGAAGGTTTTAAATTGAAGAAAAAAAATCTTTTTAAAAAGAAACAGGTTGATTATTTGATGTCACTAATTTCTCAAAAATATGCGGATAAGGGTTATATAAGAGTAACTATTGTGCCAAAATATATTACTGATGATAAGAATAAC
>CAYYAU010000114.1:0-4401 GCA_964469765.1 uncultured Clostridia bacterium
ATCAACATTGGATATCTACACGCACAGGAGATTGATGAATTACCCCCTGAACCAAAGGAAGAAGAAATATCTGTTCCGGGGGTTCCTTCTTTTGAATCAACTAGTGAAGTCGCTGTTGAAACTACCACTAAAGAATCCCCCACAGATGTTACCCCTTCAACAGCTGAAGTTACTGAAGAAGAAAAGAAATATGGAGTAACACCTGAAGAAAAAATGGTCCCTTCTGAAAAAGAAAAACCTCCTAAAGGAAAAGAGCTTTCTCTGGACGTTTATACAGTTAAAAAAGGAGATACCTTTTGGAAAATTTCCCAGAGGTTCTATGGCGATAAAAATAAATGGAAAAGAGTTTGGTCATATAATACCTATATAAAAAATGCTCATTGGATTTTCCCAGGGGATAACTTGGTTATTCCATTATTTGTAGAAAAGGGGAAGAAAAAGAAACTCACAGTGGCTCAGAAAAAGAAACAAAAAGAAGTCTTTATTGCTCCTTTAGATATTGAGTTTGAAGGGACAATAGTTGGTGTTAAAGAGAAAAAATTAATGACTGTTGAAGGTGATGTTGTATTTGTTGACCTTGGTAGTGAAGATGGTATAAAAGAAGGAATGTACTTTAATGTTTTTAGAAAAGACAGAAAAGTAAAACATCCGTATACAGGTGAGATAATTGGTGTTATTGTAAAAAAAATAGGCGAAATAAAGATTACTAAAGACATCGAAGATTATACCTCTACTGCATTGATTATGTTAAGTAAAGAAGAGATTGTTGTTGGAGATTTTGTAGATAGAAAAGAATAACAAATCTTTTTTCGAATTTCCAAAAATAAATATCCCTAATTCTATAATGAAAAAACAATTTACTGTAAATATAAAAAAAGGACCTCTTGTAAAAAATACTATTCTGTTAATTATTACCCTCTTTTTATTGTGTAACTGCAAAAGGGAAAGATTTTCTGGAGGTGAGCATGTGATGAGTCTGAAAGGAAGAAAAGTAGCAATGATTATCGCTCCTGGGAATTTTAGAGATGAGGAGTATTTTGTTACTAAAGAAATATTAGAAAAAAGCGGACTGCACGTTACTACCGTTTCAACTAAATTAGGCTCTTTTACTGGTATGTTAGGAAAAAGAGCAACTGTAGATATAAAAATTGGTGATATAAATATAGATAACTTTGATGGTATTATTTTCGTTGGTGGTACAGGAGCAAGTATCTTCTGGGAAGATGAAAAAGCAATATCTATCTGCAAGGAAGCGGTACAGAAAAATAAGGTTTTAGGAGCAATATGTATTGCACCTGTGACTTTAGCAAATTCAGGTGTATTAAAAGGTAAAAAAGCAACTGTGTTTTATGCTGAGAAGGATAAATTGATTCAAAAAGGTGCTAATTATACAGGAAATAATGTTGAGGTTGATGGAAGTATTGTTACTAGCAATGGCCCATCTGCTGCTAAAGAGTTTGGTAGTAAGTTCGTTGAACTTCTTGAGAAAAAAATGCCTTAAAATATGAAGAAAGATGTTATATGAATGAGTGTAATAATGAATATAAGGATTGGATTAGGCTATCATTAGTTCCAGGCATTGGAAGGGATAGGTTTTTTCATTTAGTAAGGTTCTTTGGTTCTCCGAGAAAAGTGTTTGAGGCTAGTCAGGATGAATTAATAGGGATTGAAGGAATTGGTAAGTGGTCTGCTGAAAAAATTTTAAAGTTTGATTCAGAAGAAAGACTACAAGAAGAAATCAAAAAAATAAAAAAGTATAAAGTAAATATTCAGCTCTTTAATTCAGACCTTTATCCCCAAAATTTAAAATCAATCTATAATCCACCTATTCTTCTCTATGTAAGAGGAAATTTTTTCCCTCTGGATAATTTTTCAATAGCCATTGTAGGAACAAGAAAGGCTTCTTCCTACGGAAAAGCCGTTGCAGAAACATTAGCACAACAGTTAGCAAAAAGAAATATTACAGTTGTAAGCGGATTGGCTAAAGGTATTGATTCATATGCCCATTTAGGTGCATTGAAAGAAAATGGAAGAACAATTGCTGTGTTAGGTTGTGGAGTAGATATTTGTTACCCAGCGAGTAATAAAGAACTAATGGAAAGAATTGTTGAAAATGGGGCTGTAATAAGTGAATACCCAATGGGTACACCCCCGGAGGCCGGTAATTTTCCATTAAGAAACAGAATTATAAGTGGCATTAGTTTAGGCGTAGTTATTGTAGAAGCAGGCCCAAGAAGCGGTGCTTTAATTACAGCAAATTTCGCATTAGAACAGGGAAGAGAAGTATTTGCTGTCCCTGGTAATATCTTTAGTTCTAAAACAAAAGGAACTCATTCATTAATTAAACAAGGAGCAAAACTTGTTGAATCAGTTGATGATATACTAACCGAAATAGAATATCTAAAGGATTTTATTAATAAAATTCAAAAAACAAATATATATAAAGATAAACAAGAACTAAATAAAGAAGAAAAAGTACTGTATGATTTAATCTCCTTAGGGCCTATTCATATTGATAAGGTTAGAAATCAAATAAAGATACCTTTCTCTAAACTATATTCCTTACTTGTGACACTTGAGTTAAAAGGGAAGATAAAACAACAGCCAGGAAAAATATATTATAAAGCCTAATAAACTCTACAATAAATAATAAAAACAAAAAATAGGCTTAAATATGGGGGAATTTATGGGTAGAAGAATAAAAGATGATGAACTATTTACTCCAAAAGAAAGAATGATAATTGAGAATGAACTGCGAGATTTAAATCAGTTTCTTGAAGGGGTTAATCTAAGCAGGGAAGAATTAGAAGATTTTCTTATTAGATATTTAGGCAGTTACTGGAACACCCTAAAGAAAGGAAGAAAAAAATATCTTAACTAACAATGGAAAAGTTGCTAATTATTGTTGAGTCTCCTACGAAAGCCAAAACTATAAATAGATTTTTAGGAAATAAGTACCTTATAAAATCTTCAAAAGGACATATAAGGGATTTACCTATAAATGCACTCGGTGTCAACATTAAGAAAAATTTTCTTCCTACATATGTGATACCAAATGATAAAAAAGAGATTGTAAAGGAGTTAACCAAACTCATCAAAGAAAGTCAGACTGTCTTTATAGCAACAGATGAAGATAGAGAAGGAGAATCAATTGGATGGCATATTGTTGAAGTTACCAAAGCTGATTATAATAAGATTAAAAGAATAATATTTCATGAAATTACTCCGGATGCAATAAAAACTGCCTTAAACAATCCAACCACAATAAATTTAAACCTTGTAAACGCTCAACAAGCAAGAAGAATACTGGATAGATTAGTTGGATACTCATTAAGTCCTCTTCTATGGAGAAAGGTTAAAAAGGGTCTTTCAGCAGGTAGAGTTCAATCTGTAGCATTAAGACTAATAGTTGAAAGAGAAAAGGAAATTTTATCATTCATCCCCAAAGAGTATTGGAGCATTAAAGCTCAATTAAAAAAGGAAGAACAGTTGTTTTTTTCTGAACTTTATTCAATCAATGATAAAAGAGTTACTAAGTTTGGTATACCTAATGAAAAAAAAGCCTTAGCATTAAAAAAAGAAATAGAAGAACAAAATTTTATTGTTAAAGATGTTATTAAAAAGGAAAAGAAAAGAAATCCATATCCACCATTTACAACGAGCTCTCTTCAACAAGAGGCATCGCAAAAGATAGGATTTTCTCCTCAAAAAACTATGAGGATTGCTCAAGCACTTTATGAAGGAGTTGAGGTTAAAGGAGAACATATCGGGCTTATCACTTATATGAGAACAGATTCATTATATATAGCCTCTTCAGCACAGAAAAAAGCAATTGAATTTATTAAATCAAGTTTTGGTGATAGGTATGCCCCTTTAAAACCTAATGTATATAAAACAAAACTCAAAACCGCTCAGGAAGCTCATGAAGCTATTAGACCTACTTCTATATATAACACTCCAGAAAAACTTAAAGATTTTTTAGAAAAGGACCTTTTTAAATTATATCAATTAATATGGAAACGGTTTGCCTCGTCTCAAATGTCTCCAGCAATATATGACTCGCTAACAATAAATATAAAGGCAGGAAAATTCACATTCAGAACTACTGGTGCTAGAGTTAAGTTCCAAGGGTTTTTGAAAGTTTATAATGATAAAAAGGAAGAAAAAAGTCTTCCTTCTGTAATAAAAGGAGATTATTTAAAATTAGTAAAAGAGGATGATACTGGAGAAGAGCTAACATGTATGATTGATTCAATCTCCACGAATACTACTGAATTTTTTCGAGAAGCAGACCACTTTGAGTTTTTAGAAAAAAATATTATACCTCAATTGGAAAGAGAAAATAGAGGTTTTAGGGATATTAAAATATGGAGTGCTGGATGTTCATCAGGTGAAGAGCCT
>CAYYAU010000115.1:0-4392 GCA_964469765.1 uncultured Clostridia bacterium
AATATATGGCACAGCCTTTTTTACCCAAGAGGAACTTGAAAGATATTTGATTCATTTAGAGGAGGCGAAAAAACGCGACCATAGAATTTTAGGTAAACATCTTGATTTATTTAGCATTCAGGAACATGCAGGAGCAGGGCTTATCTTTTGGCATCCGAAAGGAAGCACCATAAGAAATATAATTGAGAATTTTTGGAAGGAACAGCATTTAAACAATGGCTATAAGATAATCTATATTCCTCATATTGCAAAGATGAAGTTGTGGGAGACTTCAGGTCATTTAGAGTTTTATAAAGATTATATGTATGCTCCAATTGATATAGAAGGCGAGAAGTATATTCTGAAGCCAATGAATTGTCCTGGCCATATCTTAATTTATAAAAGTAAATTGAGAAGTTATAAGGAATTACCTTTAAGATGGGCTGAGTTAGGTACTGTTTATAGATATGAAAGGTCCGGGGTGTTACATGGATTGTTGAGGGTTAGAGGTTTTACTCAAGATGACGCTCATATATTCTGCACACCAGAACAACTAAACAACGAATTAATTAATGTTTTGAAACTTACTTTGTTTATTTTAAAAACATTTGGATTTAATGATTATGAAGTGTATCTTTCCACAAGACCCGAAAGGTTTGTTGGAAGTATTGAAAATTGGGATAAGGCTGAATCCTCATTAAAGAATGCACTGGAATCTGTTGGACTTAAGTATAACATTGATACGGGAGAAGGTGTTTTCTATGGGCCAAAGGTGGATATAAAGATTAAAGATGTTTTAGGAAGAGCATGGCAATGTTCAACTATTCAAGTGGATTTTAATCTTCCTGAAAGGTTTGATGTAAACTTTATTAATGAGAATGGTAGCCAACAGCAAGTAATAATGGTACACAGAGCACTTATGGGTTCTTTAGAGAGATTCTTTGGAGTTTTAATAGAGCATTACGGTGGGGCTTTTCCAGTATGGCTTTCACCTGTTCAGGTGGTAGTTTTATCAGTAACTGATAAAACAAATAAATATGCCGAAACTGTCTATACAAAGTTAAAAGAAGAAAAGATTCGTTGCGAATTAAAAATAGGAAGTGAGAAGATTAACAAAAAAATTAGAGATGCACAACTTGAAAAGATTCCTTATATGCTTATTGTTGGAGAAAAAGAAGAGAAAAATAGGAATATTTCTATAAGAGAAAGAAAAAAGGGAGACTTGGGGGTATTAAATTTAGAGGAGTTTATAAAGAATATAAAAAAAGAAATAGAACTAAAAAATAAGAAATTATAAATTTGACATATTTAATTTATTTTGTTAGTATTTTTCCTTAAAATTTCAATGTTGATGGAGAGACATAATGAAATTAAAGACTAATAAAACATTTGTGGCAAAAAAAGAAAATCTGGATTTAAAAAAGTGGTACCTTATTGATGCCTCTAATCAAGTATTAGGAAGGCTAGCTACTAAAATTGCAAATCTTTTAAGAGGAAAGAATAAGCCTATCTTTACTCCTAATGTTGATACGGGAGACTTTGTTATTGTGATTAATGCATCAAAAGTCTTAATTACAGGAAAGAAGTTAAAAAGTAAAAAGAAATTTTCTTATTCAGGGTATCCTGGCGGAGAAAAACTTGAAGTATTAGAGAAACTTCTAAAAGAAAAACCAGAAGAGGTAATAAGAAAAGCAGTAAAAGGTATGCTTCCTCATAATAAACTCTCAAATAAGTTAATTAATAAGCTCAAAGTGTACAGGACAGAAATTCATCCTCATCAAGCACAAAAACCAGTAAAAGTTGGATAATTTATAGATAAGGAGTTAATGGTCAAATGGCAAAAGCAGAGTTTTATTTCAGTACAGGAAAAAGAAAGACCTCTGTAGCGAGAGTTAAGTTGACTTTTGGTGATGGGACAATTTTGATTAATAATGTTCCTTTGCGAGATTATTTTAGAGGTATTGAACGGTTTCAGTCAGAAGTTAATGAACCTTTGTTAGTTACAAAATCCACGAATAAATATAATGTCACAGTAAATGTAAAAGGTGGAGGGATAAAAGGCCAGGCAGAGGCTATTCGGCACGGAATAGCTAGAGCATTGGCTCAGATAGATGATAAGATGAAAAAGGTTCTTCGTCAAAAAGGACTTTTGACACGAGACCCAAGAATGGTTGAAAGAAAAAAACCAGGTAGACCAAAGGCAAGAAAGAGTTTTCAATTTTCTAAAAGGTAAATCCCTGTATAGAATTTACTTGACAAAATTTAACCAAATATGTATAATTTTAACAAAACTTAACAATAAATCATAAAATATGGAAAATAAAGAAATTAAAAATATAATGAGTATTAAGGATCTTTCCAAATATATTGGAGTAAGCACTTCTAAAATTTATCAACTTGTAAGACAACACAAGATTCCAGCTTCAAGAATCGGAAGACAATACCGTTTTTCTAAAGAGATAATTGATGCGTGGTTAAAGGAAAATTTAATTACCAAAAAAGATAAAAGCAATCAGCTAAGATTATTTGAGGATAAATAGAACTGTAACATTGTATAGTTTCTAAATTTTCCAGAATTTTTTGTTCATATATTCACAAAAAATTAAGAAATCTATGAAAGGAGGTGAGAGATAATGGCTCAAAAAGTTGCAAAGGTAGGAGTAAAAAAAGCCGCAGGTTATCTCTATTTTATTGACAAAAATGGAGACATCTCAAGAGCAAAAATGGCTCGAGCTGGGAAAAAAGGAGGCAGACCTGAGAAAGTTGCCAAAGTAGGTGTAAAGAAAAAAGAAGGTTATCTTTATTTTGTAGATAAAAATGGTGATGTTTCCTGCGCAAAAATGGTAAGAGGAGGAAAGAAGAAAAAAAAGAAAAAAGCTTCAAAGAAAAAGAAAAAGTAAATAGAATCTGCGCTATTATAAAAAAACCAGTATCTTTTTTGCGATAGGATACTGGTTTTTTATTTCATTTATTAAGGGTTAAAATGGTTTTAATGGATAAATTTAATAGAAAAATAACATACTTAAGGATATCTGTAACTGATAGATGTAATTTAAATTGTTTTTATTGTAAGCCGCGAAGAGAAGTTTCTTTATTTCCTAAAGAAGAGATACTTTCTTATGAAGAAATAATAAAGATTGTGAAAATAGCCCGTCAACTCGGTATTATTCATTTTAGAATTACCGGAGGAGAACCTCTTTTAAGAAGAGATATTGTTTATTTTTTGAAAGAGATTTCAAAATTAAAGATTGATTTTTCTTTGACAACTAATGGTATTTATCTTTTAGAGTATGCAGAAAAACTTAAAAGTATAGGTTTAAAAAGAATCAATGTTAGTTTGGATACGTTGGATGTTAAGAAATATGAATTAGTTACCGGATATCCATATTTACATAAGGTATTGGAAGGAATAAAGTTAGCCAGAGAACTTGGATTTTCACCAATAAAAATCAATACTGTTATAATGAAAGGAGTTAATAATAATGAAATAGATAATTTTATAATCTGGGCAAAAGAAAACAGTCTTAATATAAGGTTTATTGAGTTTATGCCATTTACAAGAAAGGATTATTTTTTCCCGTTATTGCCTATTTTAAAAGAACTTTTAAATAAAAAAGCTATCTTTCCAATAAATCTTCCTGGTGCAGGTCCAGCATATAATTTTGGATTTAAAGATAGTACCGGAGATATAAGTTTTATCCTCCCCATGTCTTTGCCCTTCTGTAGGTTTTGTAATAGAATTAGACTTTCTGCAGATGGATTTCTTTATAACTGTCTATTTTCAAAAGAAGGAATAAATATTAAAAAATCAATAGAGAATCAAAAAGAATTAAAACATCTTTTTAAAGAATCGGTTAGATTAAAACCTTTTAGTTACATTAGTAAATTTCTAAAATCAAAGACTTCCTCTTGTGCCGGTTTATATAAGATTGGAGGATAATAATGAGAAAACTTACTCATTTTGATAAAAAAGGCAAGATTAGAATGGTTGATATTACAGATAAAAGGATTAGTGTAAGGGAAGCACAAGCATATGGAGAAATTAAACTCAATAGAAGAACAATAGAGCTAATCAAAAAAAATAAAATAATTAAAGGAGATGTACTTACAACAGCTCATATAGCAGGGATTTCTGCTTGTAAGAAGACACACGAATTGATACCATTAACTCATCCCTTAAGCATTACTTATTGTAATTTAGATTTTGAATTTATGAAGAATGGGATTTGTATAAAATCGATTGTAAAGGCTGAAGATAAAACAGGGGTTGAGATGGAAGCTTTAATCTCTGTAAGTATGGCTTGTTTGGCTATTTATGATATGGTTAAGGCGGTTGAAAAAAAGGCTAAGGTTACAAATATAAAACTCATAAGGAAAATAAAAAAATGAAAAGAATAAAATTAGGTATAATTA
>CAYYAU010000116.1:0-4349 GCA_964469765.1 uncultured Clostridia bacterium
TTCCAATGTTTTAAGGAATGCATTAAAGGCTGGTTCTGTTATTTGATGCGCCTCATCTATTATATATATTTTGTATTTTCCGCCAATAGGAACAAACTTAACATTTTCTCTTAGATTTCTTATTTCGTCAATCCCCCGATTAGAAGCAGCATCAATCTCAATAACATCAAGAGAATTCCCTTCAATAATCTGTTTACAAGAGAAACACTCATTACACGGGACGGGAGTTGGACCTTTGTTGCAATTCAATGCCTTTGCTAAAATTCTGGCGGTTGTGGTTTTACCAACACCTCTTGGCCCAGAAAAAATGTAAGCATGAGAGTTTTTATTTAACTTTACTGAATTCTGGAGAATTTTTGTTATATGTGCTTGTCCTATTACCTCCTCAAACAACAGTGGTCTGTATTTTCTGGCAAGAACAAGGTAACCCATATTTGTTTATCCTTTCCTTTATCTTCCCACTATATTTTTTAAAAGTAGCAGTAAAGACACCTTTGTCTGTTTATATAGAAGATGAATAACGCTAATATCTACGCGGAACAACGCGGATACATAATTCAACGTTAATCCGCATTGTGATCCGCGAATATCTGCTCCTACTTTTCTATGGAGCCACCGGGAGTTGAACCCGGATTTCATCCGTGCGAGGGATGCGTTGTCCCCTTTCAACTATGGCCCCTAAATCTATTTTTCTAATTACCTCTATGCCCAATGAATTTGAATTATTTCTTTGATCTTTACTTTCTTAATTGGATAAATTAAATATACAATTTCATCTGGAGAAAACCACAGTTTTATCTCTCTTTCTGCCTCTTCTTTATTTGCAGAACAATGGATAACATTTTCATATAACCCAGATGTTGTAATTCTTCCATAAGCTCCTCTAATACTAATAGCATCAGCTTTTTCTGGATTAGTTGCTCCTGCGATATTTCGCACTTTTTCTATCGCATTTTCTCCATGATACACTAAAGCAAGTACCTTTCTTCTTTGGTGAATCTCTCCTTTTATGTATTTAATTAATTCTCCAAAGAAAGGTTTATCTTTCAGATGGGCATAGTGTTTTTCTGCTAATTCCCTAGATACCTTTACTACCTTTGCCCCAGCAATTTCCAACTTAGTTTCAGAAAGACGCGTTAAGATATTACCAGTTAATGACTTCTTTAATCCATCAGGCTTAATTAATACTAATGTTTGTTCAATCACAGTTATTATCCTTTTTAAAATTTATATTTTGTTTTATTTTATTAAAACTAAAAATTATTGTCAAGCAATATGCCTCTTTACAAATTCAATAGATTTTGTTAATATATTATTAGCTTAAAAAAATCTCCCTACACTACACCATTGATTAAACCTCCTGAGGTAATCTATGAAGATTGGACTTATAGTAAATCCACAAGCCGGTAAAAAGAATATCAAAAGATTTCTTCCCCAGATTGAGAAAACTGTTTCTTCTAAAGGTCAATTAACAACCTTCGTTACACATAAAAGAAAAGACTGTTTTGATTTAGCATACCAATTAAGTAATGAAAACTATAGTATAATCATTGGGTGTGGCGGTGACGGTACAATTAATGAAATTATCAATGGAATTTTCTATTCAAACAATTTGCCTCTTCTGGGTCTAATCCCACAAGGCACAAGTAACGTTTATGCAATAACCTTTCAAATACCTACAAACCCAATTGAAGCATCAAAGATTATTCTTAAAAATAATATTAAAAAAGTTGATGTAGGCGTTGTTGAAAATTCTGAAGAAAAAAAACGATATTTTCTATCAATGATTGGAGTTGGCTTTGATGCATGGGTGACATACTTAGTCCCTTATTGGTTAAGAACCCTTATCGGAGGTGTAAACGCACACATTGTTACTGGTATTGTAGAGTTTCTATTTCATAGAAGTTTTATCTTTGAAATAGAATTTAATAATCAGAAATACCGAGCCTCTCAAGTAATAGTTAGCAATAGCCCGTTCTACGGTGGTAACACCCATTTAGCCCCTGAAGCCAAAGTGGACGATTCTCTTTTAGATATCTGTATGTTAAAAAGAGATAAACCTAAGGATATAATCTCCTTTGCAATTAATATAAAAAGAAAAAAATATGCTTCTTTACAAAATATTATCTCATCTAAATCTCAGTATATAAAAATTAAAGGAAACAAAATAATTCCTTTCCAAACTGATGGCGAAGCAGATATCTGGAGTAATAAAATAGAAATAAGAATTCTTCCTAAAAAACTCTCTATTATAACTCCTTAATTTAAGGTTTTATCAAAAATTCTATGCTTCTTAAATATATATCCACCTGCTGATTCAGCTGCTTTTAAAACAAGATGGTTATCTTCCAAAATCCAACCCAACTCTGCTGTTTTATAATTGAATCTCCTTGCTATTTTCCAACTTTCTATATGAAAGAGAGAACTAACTCCAGTGTTTTGATACCCTTTTCTTGCACCTAAAAGAATCTGCCTTATGTTAGTAATCTTTTTAGAATAATATAATAATTTAAATATTCCAAAAGGAAAAAGTCTTCCATTAATCTTCTCAAATGCTTGGTTAATATCTGGAAGAACAACATAAAAAGCTATTGGATACCCTTCCTTTTCAGCAAAAAGAACCAAATTAGGGTCATAAATTTGTTTAAGCTGTTGAGCCAAATGGTAAAACTCTTCCTCCGTAAAAGGCACAAACCCCCAATTATTACTCCACGCATCATTATAGATATCCTTTATAATCTCAATTTCCTCATAAAACCTTTTTGGATTGAAAGCTCTAATTGTGATTTTCTCATTCTTTTTTACTCTCTCAGCTATCTTAATAAATCTTTCAGGAGGGTTTTTAGAAATATCAAGATAGTAAGTATATAGATCCTTTGCCTTCTTGAATCCTAACCTCTCCAGAAAATCCTTATAATAGGAAGGATTATAAGGCATCATTATACAGGGTTTATACTCAAACCCTTCAATTAAAAGGCCACACATCTCATTGGTGGAATAACTCATAGGCCCTCTTATTAGATTCATCCCTTTTTTCTTTATCCAATCCTCTGCGGCAACAAGCAACCCCTTCGCCACTGAAAAATCATTTATAACCTCAAAAAAACCAAAAAATCCAGTTTTATCGGTATAATACTGATTGTGCTTATAATTAATAATTGCAGCTATTCTTCCCACTATTTCTCCGTGTTTCTTTGCTATGAAAAACCTCACATCTGAATGGTTAAAAAAAGGATGTTTTTTATAATTAAATGTTTCTTTTTCGTTAATAATTAAAGGAGCAACCCAATGAGTATTATTTTTGTAGATTTTCCAAGGTAGCAGAATAAACTCTCTTAAATCCCTATTCTTTTCAACCGAAAATATACTTAGTTTTTCCACTTGTTTTTTCTTTCACTTATAGTTTTTATTGCTGTTATAATTTTCATTGCTTGTTTTGTTTCTTCAACATCATGGACCCTTAGAATCATAGCTCCATTTAAAATAGCCCAAATATTTGCTGAAATTGAACCTATCAATCTTTCCTCTTTACCTTTAGAAAGGATATTTCCAATTACCGATTTTCTAGATATACCTATAAGTAATGGCCTTTGAAGTCTCAAAAAATATGATAAATTTTTCAACAACAACAGGTTGTGTAAAGTAGTCTTTCCAAACCCGATACCAACATCAATTACTATACTTTCCTTTTTAATACCATGTTTTTTTGCGTAATCTATTCTTTCTTTTAGAAAGGAGTATACCTCTTTAACAACATCTTTATATTTTGGGTTTTTCTGCATTATTTTCGGTCTTTCTTTCATGTGCATTAAACAAATCCCCGCTTTATGCCTTGAAACTACATTAACCATATTTGAGTCAAATCGCAACGCGGATATATCATTAACAAAACTGGCACCTTTTTCTAAAGCTAACTCAGCCACTTTTGATTTATATGTATCTACAGAAATAAAAACATCAAAATTTGATTTAATACTTTCTATAACAGGAATAACCCTTTTTATCTCTTCATTTTCACTTACAGGCTCTGCACCTGGTCTTGTTGATTCACCTCCCACATCTATAATATCAACTCCAGAATCAACCATTTCCTCAGCTCTTTTTAGAGCCTTATCAACTGTATTATATCTACTCCCATCGTAAAAAGAATCCGGAGTTATATTCAATATTCCCATAATGAGAGGGTTTTTAAAACAAATTCTCTTTCCTTTTAAATTAATTGTGGTGTTACAATTCATAAATGTTAAGTTTTATTACTAAGCTAAAATGTTAATAATAAATAAAGAATTTGTTTTCCTTTCCGATACCGGAGCGGAAGTTGGCTTACTGATGCTCTACTATTAAAGCCC
>CAYYAU010000117.1:0-4343 GCA_964469765.1 uncultured Clostridia bacterium
CATTAAGAGCTCAAAGACAAAATCGGAGTTTATGTATGATAATTTTTGATATTGATGGATTTAAATCTTACAATGATACATTTGGTCACTTAGCCGGAGATAATATTTTAAGAGAAGTGGGAACCCTGATTAAAAAAAATATTAGAGAAAATGTTGATTTTGGATTTAGATATGGAGGTGATGAATTTACAATAATTCTTAACGAAGTTGATTTAAATAAAGCTGTTGAAGTGGCAGAAAGAATAAAGAATGGATTTAGAAATCTAAATCTAAAAAATCTTTCCTTAAGTATAGGTGTAAGTCAGTATCACAATGAGGATTTAGATAATCTTATTGCAAGGACAGATGAAATAATGTATAATGCAAAGAAATCTGGAGGCAATAGAGTTCTTTCTGAAAAGGATAAATAAAAAAGAGTGTTGAAAACTCCAATGATGGATTTTGACCTTCTATAAATCCCCTTCCTTATACAGTGTTGAATCCCATTTCATTAAGATAGTCGCAATAAATTTCCTTGCATAATTTTTATATTTTGTTATAATAAAACAAACAGTTTAACAGGGAAAGTCTGTGAAACTCAGACACTGCCCCGCAGCGGTTAAAGTCCGAATGCCTGTTAAATAATATATGTTCTGAACCTTATAAGATTCATAGGAAGGCCATAAAGCATCCGTTATATTTTAAATTCAGGCCAACTCCTTAACCACATATGGTTCAGGTCATACCTTCGAGGGAAGGAGGGGATGAATATATAAAGCTAAAAACCTAACTTTCTTAGGAAGGTTAGGTTTTTTGTTATACAAATGCTAAAAAGAGTGAAATCAAAAATCAAAGATTAAAAAGGAGATGGAGAAAAATGCAAAAGTATTTGTTCATTTTAATGGTAATTTTAATTTTTATTTCATCTGTAGATGGTAGAAGTAAAGATTTAGGTGATTTAGGGACCTATGTTATTACTCCATCAAAGACTAAATACTCCTTAATGTATTTACCATTGGATACACATAGAATATACTCTTCGCAGATTCAAAGAAAGAATAATCTGAAAGAGGTATTAGAGGACATATCGTCTTTACAAATAAGTGAGCGTGGATATGAAGGCTCAGTAAATACTCCGAGAATAAGGGGTCTTTTCTCCACTCATGTTCTTGTTATGATAAATAACATTTCAATAAATGAACCATCTTCAGGTATATATGACTTAAGTAATATTACTTTAGAGAACGTTGATTATATTGAGATAATAAATGGACCAACCTCTTCTTTGTATGGAGGAAATGCAGTAAGCGGTGTGATAAAGATTTTTACAAAAGAAGCTTATCAAGTGGATAAACCAGTAACACATCTTAATCTTGATTTAGGAAGTTTCGGGTATGAGAACTATTATGGAAGTTTTAATTTTAAGAAAGGTAACAATAGTCTTTTTCTTTCAGGAAAAAGGATGTTTTCCGATGGTTTACGTGAAAATACTGAATTGGAGAGTTTAGATTTGTATTCTGTGTATAACAAGGAGATTTCCTCTAGAGATAAGATAATCATTTCAGGGAATTACTTTAGAAAAAAAATAGGTATTCCAGGTCCCGATAGATACTTTGATTACATAAATTATCAGTGGAAAGAGATTCCCAATTCAGAGGAGGCTTTTTTTCTAAATGCATTGCAAACAGACAAATCAATATTCTTTAATGCACACTATTTATCAGAAGACAATTTGGCTTTTTCTATATATTTTAATAAACAAGAACAGACCTATAATGATATGGATACCCATCCACTTTTGTTCATAGACACTACCCAGGACACATATACAGTTAATTATTTAGTTGGAGAGAAGATTGAAATAAAAGCTGGTAAATTTTTAAATCAAGAATTTATTATAGGAGAAGAGATTGTCTGGAGAAACTTTGAATCAAAAGAGAAAGGTGAACAACAAATTTATAAAAAAGATTACACTATTTCTTTTGTTCTTCAGGATAAATTCTCTTTAGAGAAATTGAGCAATATAATTACTATGCGATATGATTATAATGAAGCATACAAAGATAAACATCAACTCTCCCCATCATTAAGCGTGATTTATGAGATTGATAGATCTTTAAGACTTTTTTCACATATGGGAAGGGCATTTACAACTCCCACATTTAATGACCTCTATTGGTCACAGATTTGGATGCCAGGAAAGCCTGACCTTAAACCAGAAACTTCTTATGGAATTAATATAGGCTTTGAAAAAGAGTTTGGCGATAAACTTAAAATCAAACTAACAGGATTTTACAGTGATGTAAAGGATTTAATATTATGGGCACCTAAAAAAGAGAATCCAAATATTTGGACTCCTTCTAATATTGGAAAGTCTTATAATAAAGGGGTAGAGATATTTTTAAATCATAAAATCTCTAATACACTTTCAGAAAGTATAAGCCTTACTTTATTAGAGAACAAAGGAAGAAAATCCTCTTCTGAAGCATATAAAACATTAATATATTCTCCTAAAGAAAAAGTAGTATATAAAGTTTCTTATTTTACCCCTTTAGAAGTTAAGATTGAGACTATAATGAAATTTTGCTCTTCGCAATGGAATATAAATGGTTGGGATTTTGATGGTTCAAGTGAAAAGGAACTTCCAGGGTATGTAGTTTGTGACCTTAACATAAGTAGAAAATTGTTTCAAAGTGAGTTCTTCTTTAAAGTAAAGAATCTTTTTGATAGAAACTATAGAGTATTATATGAATACCCATTAGAAGGTAGAACATTTCTAATAGGAATAAAACTAAAATTTTTTGATTAGGGTTCTCTTTGATTTTAATCAATATATATCTTTATAGTAAAATAAAAAGATTGACAGGATATGAAAATTAAATTACAATTGAAATTGAGACTTAATCTCAAAAAGGAATTTTTATGTTTCCAGAGGAAATTAAATTTTTTAATTTTCTTAAGTCAAAAGGTTTAAAATTTACCCGAGAAAGACAGTTAATTCTTAAAGAGATATTTTCTATGCATAAGCATTTTGATGCGGAACAACTTTATGACAAAATTAAAAGAGCAAGAGGAGATGTTTCCCGCGCAACAATTTATAGGACATTACCACTTTTACTTGAAGCCAATCTTATAAAAGAAACTTTACGATGTCAAAATAAGATTAGATATGAACATATCTTTGGACATTTACATCACGACCATTTAATTTGTATTAAATGTGGTAAGATTATTGAATTTAACGAGAATAGAATTTCCAATTTAGTAAAATTGATTTGTAAGAAGTATCATTTTGATTTAAAAGAGTATCGATTGGGAATAAAAGGTTTATGTAAAAGTTGTAAAAAAAAGAAGAGTTAATATTTTAATTTTTTTATTAACTATAATGAAAATGTATTCCACCAATTGCAACTGATTAATTATTAGGAGATTTTATAAGCTCTAAAAATGGAGAGAAAATTGATTATTGATTTAACTCAATTACCTGAAGGAAAAAAAGCAATTGTAATAGATATAGTGGGTGGATTTAGTTTAACCCAGCGGTTAGAAAACTTAGGAATAAGAGTTGGAACAAAAATTACAAAGGTATCTTCACAGTTAATAGGCGGGCCCATTGTTGTTAAGGTGTTCAATAGCACAGTGGCTATTGGCTTCGGGATGGCAAAAAAGATTATTGTTAAGTTGGAGAAGGATTAAATGAGAAAAGTTCTTCTTATGGGCAATCCAAATGTTGGAAAAAGTGCAGTATTTTTCAGGTTAACCGGTGTTAATGTAATTGCTTCCAATTACCCAGGAACAACTGTTGAGTATACTAAAGGTTTTATGAGATTAAATAATGAAAAGGTAGAAGTAATTGATGTTCCGGGCACCTATTCTCTTAAGGCTACCACTAAAGCCGAAGAAGTGGCAGTGAAAATGTTAAACGAAGGTGATATCGTTATAAATATAATAGATGCGACTAATTTGGAAAGAAATCTAAATCTTACTCTCCAACTTCTTTCTAAAAACATACCTGTAATTGTAGATTTAAATATGTGGGATAATACCAAACATACTGGAATTTCTATTGATGAAAAAAAACTTGAAGATATTCTTGGTGTACCTGTCGTTACAACATGTGCTTTAACTGGTGAGGGTATTAAGAATTTACATTCAAGATTGAAAGAGGTTCGACTGAGCAATTATAAATACAGTGATGAAACAAGGTGGATACAAATCGGTAATATTGTTAAGGAGGTTCAGAAGTTATCTCATAGACATCACACACTTTTGGAAAGATTAGAAGACGCATCTATTAGACCAATAACAGGCATTCCCATTGCATTAGCTGTGGTATATTTAACATTCAAATTAATAAGATTTAT
>CAYYAU010000118.1:0-4342 GCA_964469765.1 uncultured Clostridia bacterium
CAAATATAGATAAACCTGCAGTACCACCTTTGATATCTGCTCTTAAATATGGAGATGTTAGTATTCGATGGTTTGTTACAAGAGCCTTGGAGAAAATAACAGGAGAAAACTTTGGTATAGATCGTCAGAAATGGGAAAACTGGTGGAGAAGAAATAAGAAGGAGTTTAAAAGTAAAAATTAGAAGCTGATTCACTCGTAAAACTTACTTCGTTCGCATGGGGGGCAGGAGTAGATAACAATGCGGATAGACGCAGATGAATTCAGTGATCAATGACCCCGCCATAGGCGGATCCGCTGGTTGTGTGGCGGAAAAAGTGAAAAGTCAAAAGAAATTGATTGAATATTAATTAAAAATTTGGAGGAGATAATCTGACTTACAAAAATGGGAAATATTATAGGGAATAAGATTTATTATTATGAGAAGGTTGGGTCAACTCAGGAGAAATTAAAACAGTTTGCTGAGAAAGGACTTCCCGAAGGTCTTGTGGTTATTGCTAAACAACAGACCGCTGCAAGGGGTCGGTTTTCAAGACATTGGTGGTCTCCTACAGGTGGGTTGTGGTTTTCTTTTTTATTAAGACCTTCTATATCTTTGGATAGAATTTCTCAAATTACAATGTTAGTTTCAGTTGGAATAATCAATACATTAGAGAAGGAAAAAATATCTTTAAAGATTAAATGGCCGAATGATATTGTTTGTGTTGAAAAGGATTCTCTACTTAAAAAAGTAGCAGGAATTCTTACCGAAACAACTATTAGAAATAAAAGGTTAGACTATGTAGTAACAGGTGTTGGTATAAATGTAAATAACCCATTGAGTAATGAGATTATTTCTATTGCTACAAGTTTAAAAGAGATAATCAAACATAAACTGTCAGTTGATACAATTTTTAGAAATTTTTTAAAAGAGTTAAACTGTTTATACAATGAGTTTAATACATATGGTATTGAAAGGATTTTTAATAAATACAAGGAGATGTCAATTCTTTTGGATAAGAAGGTTAAGATTGTTTCTGAAAAAAAAGAGTACACAGGTACAGTGTCAGAGATTGACAGTGAAGGTGGTATTATATTACAGATAAATAAAAAGAAAAAAAAGTTTTAACAGGAGATGTCAGTCTTTTATAAGAAAACAAAAAGCAGGGTGTAAATGATAAAAGAAAAGATTATAGTTTTTTAGACGCTATGCTCTACGCACTATTCAGGGAGAGGTAAGGATGTTTGAGTTTTTTTTCCCAACCAAAGTTATTTTTGAAAAAGGAGCAATTAAGTATTTACCAGAGATTGTAAAGGCACTTAATAAAAAAAATGTATTCCTTCTTACAGGAAGAAATAGTATGAAAAGGACTGGTATTCTTTCACGAGTAATTAAATTACTTAAGAAAGTAAATGTGTCTTTAGTGGTTTATTCACAGATACTTCCTAATCCAAAGGTAAGCATTATTGAGAAAGCTAGTAAGGTTGCAAGAGAGAGTAATGCTGATTTAATTATTGGATTAGGAGGAGGCAGTGTGATGGATAGTGCAAAGGGAGTTTCTTTAATGGTAAACAATAAAGGGTATCTTTGGGAGTATGTTACAAAAAGGAATGGAGAGAAAAGCCCAAATTTCCCTTCAGTTGATATTATAGAGATTCCAACAACAGCTGCTTCTGGTTCTGAATTGAATTGCACAGCTGTATTTACTAATGATGAAACAAACGATAAGGGAGTTTTAAGTAATGAAAGCCTTTATCCAAAAGTATCCTTGATCGATCCTGAACTTACCCTTTCTGTTCCAGAAAAAACAACGGTTTTTGGAGGTATTGATATATTTTGTCATTTAATAGAACCGTATCTAACAACAAAGTCTTCCTCGGTAGTGACTGATGAGATTTTAGAAGGATTGATGAAAGTGGTTGTTGATAATCTTCCTAAAGTTAAAGATAATCTTAATGACATAAAAGCCAGAGAGGCTCTTATGTGGGTAAGTGCACTTGCATGTTCACAGTTTGCAGACTTAGGCGATGGAGCAGGTGCAATGGTTCTTCACGGTATTGAGCACCCATTAAGTGGTTTTTTTGGCATTACTCATGGAGAAGGACTTGGATGTCTCCTTATTCCATGGGTTAAATTCAATATTTCAAAGATTAATAAAAGGATTAAAAAATTAAGTAAAGCTATTTTTAATACGTCAAATGGCATAAATGTTTTAAAGTTATGGCTTAAAACAGTTGGAGCAACATTGAGATTAAGGGAGATAGGCGTTAAAAAAGACTCTTTTGAGAAAATGGCTATTAGTGCAATAAATATTTCTCCATGGATAGATGAAAACCCTGTTAAACTGGATAAAAAAAGGATTATAGAAATTTATGAAAACGCCTATTGAAAAATAAAAGCTGATACACGCGGATAGCAACGTTGATCTACGTTGAATTTTTCAGCGACCCTCAGATTGTTATCAACGGTATTCCGCTTCTATATGTTTAGAAGGAGGGAGTATAATGGCAGAAACCCCGACAGAAAAGAAGGAGATACCAAAAGGTCTTTGGAAAAAATGTGATGGTTGTGAAAAAATCATATACAAAAAGGAGCTTGAAAATAACCTGATGGTATGCCCACATTGTGGATACTATTTTAAACTTAGTGCTTATCAAAGAATTGATATGTTGGTTGATAGAGGGACATTCAAGGAACTTTTTACAGAGGTTGTGTCTATAAATCCGTTAGGTTTTTTTGATTCAAAGGATTATTCGGATAGAATTGAGGAAAATAAAAGAAAAACAAATCTTTCAGAAGCGGTTGTAGTTGGTCAAGCAAGGATTGATAAAAGAAAAATTATGTTGTGTGTTTTAGATTTTGGTTTTATGGGTGGCAGCATGGGTTCAGTTGTTGGAGAAAGAGTAACAAGGATTATAGAAAAATCAATAAAAGAAAACAAACCATTTATATGTGTTTCTTCTTCTGGTGGAGCAAGAATGCAAGAAGGCATTCTTTCTTTAATGCAGATGGCAAAGACTGCATCTGCGTTAGGAGTTTTACGAAGTAAAAGAATACCCTTTATTTCGGTTTTAAC
This sequence comes from uncultured Clostridia bacterium, assembly GCA_964469765.1. Lineage (GTDB taxonomy): Bacteria > UBA6262 > WVXT01 > CAYYAU01 > CAYYAU01 > CAYYAU01. Next base: position 3,055 of record CAYYAU010000118.1, read on the forward strand.
TCATCCTACAACAGGTGGAGTTACTGCAAGTTTTGCAATGCTTGGTGATATAATAATAAGTGAACCAAGGGCACTTATTGGATTTGCAGGACCAAGAGTAATTGAGCAAACAATAAAACAGAAACTCCCTGAGAATTTTCAAACAGCTGAGTTTCTTTTAGAACATGGAATTATTGATATGGTTGTAGAAAGAGGTGAACTTCGTCCTACAATAATAAAAATACTGAGTATATTAAGGAGTCAGACTTCACCATTTGACAAAAAACAAAAACCTCTAACAAAATAGCGTTAGTAAATATTCTTCACAAAATTCATTCTTTGTTAGTTCTTTTCTATTTCAATGAAATATAAAGAGGCTTTAGCATATCTTAATAGTTGTGAAAGGTTTGGAGTTAAGTTTGGGCTTTCAAATACAAGAAAGATTTTAGATGCCCTTAATAATCCACAGGAGAACTTAAAGGTTATCCATATAGCAGGAACAAATGGGAAGGGTTCGGTTGGAATGTTTATAAAGTCAGTTCTTCAAGAAGCAGGGTATAAGGTTGGTTTATATACCTCACCGCATCTTGTAAGTGTTAGAGAAAGAATAAGGGTAAATGATAGATTAATTTCAAAAAGTGAGTTTTCTCATTTGGTTAAAGAGATTATAGAAGTAAATGAGAGAATAAATCTTCCTTTGACATACTTTGAAGTGACAACAGTGTTAGCATTTTATTATTTTTTTAAGAAAAAGGTTGATTTTGCAATAATGGAGGTTGGAATGGGAGGAAGGCTTGATGCAACGAATGTTATTTCTTCATCAGTGGTTTCTGTAATAACAAATATTGAGTTAGAACATACTCAATATTTAGGAAATAGTTTAGTTTCAATATTAAATGAAAAATTGGGTATTTTAAAGAAGAAAGGAGTACTTGTAACTGGTATAAGACAGGCGCATCTTAGAAATTACATTAAAAAGGTTTCAAAAAAAAATGGAGTAATGCCTATTATATGTAATGAAGACATCTTTCTAAAGAGAAATGATGGCAGATTCTTTTATTTCGGGAGGGATTACAATTTTTCTCATTTAGAGATTTCTTTTAATGGGGTTTACCAACATTCAAACTTATTAGTCTCCCTTGGGGTAATAGAGGCTTTAAAGAGGCGGAAGGTTAGATTATCTTTAAAGCATATAAGAAAGGGGGTTAAAAAGACATTCTGGCCAGGTAGAATGGAGTTCATACTTGTAAATAAGAAAATGATTCTATTAGATGGTGCACATAACCCTGCTGGAGTTAGGATGTTAAGA
>CAYYAU010000119.1:0-4331 GCA_964469765.1 uncultured Clostridia bacterium
AATCGGCTAAAGAAAGGTAAAATAAAGAAATCTATAAAACCAAAAAGAAAAAACACACTCTACATTCTGTTTATATGTATATCCAGATTAATAATCAGATAGTGAAAATTTATCCTCTTTCGCTTGACTTTTTGACCTTATTTACAGGCACGGTCATCATAATCCCTACACCCGACTTAGTGAAATCAATACCATCTTCATTCAATAATCTGGTAATATTCTTAAAAATCTTCTCATCCTCTAATACGGCCATAATGGTTCTACTTTCAGATTTACCACCTCCCATTAACTGTCTTAACCCAGCAAATATAGGCACCTCATAGGCAAGAAAATGTCCCATTCCCTCGCTTTCAAAGATGGTGGCTCCACTTACCCCTGCTTCTACAAGAATGGATAGAATTCTCTCAAAGTATTCCTCTTTATTAAGGATAACTATTAGTAGTTCCATTTTTCCCCCTATATGTTTAATTTCTTTTAATTTCTTCTGCATGTACTAAAGCAAACTTAGTAGCTAATGGTCCAATAATTTCTGTAAAAATGGTTGTAAATAAAAGGATATTGATAACTAAAGTGGCTAAATTTTGACCAGCCACTCCTAAATAAACAAAATCTCTTTCCACCATAATAGCTAAAGCTACAGCTACTCCAATTTGGGGCCATAAACATAACCCAATATACTTTCTCACATTTAGAGGTGCGCCTGATATGCATGCTCCTAATCTTGCTCCTAAAAATTTACCTATTAAACGGGATAAAAGGTATACCAACCCCAGCCACCCTATCTGTGGAAGTAATCTAATATTAAGCTTTGTACCTGCTAAACAAAAAAATGCTGCAATTATTGGGAAACCGGCTATACTTAAGGAATCCATTACAGGATGAAACCTATGAGAGGCAAGGTTACTTACTATAATTGCCATTGTCATAACTAAAAGCAATTCGGATAGGTCAAACTGTATAGCTATTCCTTCTCCTATAAGCAAAGCCCCTATCACTAAAGCAAAGCTTTCTTCTTTAGATCTTATTCTGTTTAGGAGATAACTTAAACCTAACCCAAGCCCGCTCCCTATTAATAAAGAAAGAAAAATCTGCTTAATGGGATTAATAAACATTGATAGTGTTGAAAAAGTATGAGGAACAATAAAAGGAAGACTTATTGCTGAAACAAAAGCATAAACTATTAAAGCTATAGCATCATCACTTCCTACCACACCTAAAACAGTGGTGGTAAGTGGACCTCTTGCTCTATACTGATTTATCACTGCTACAGTTGCGGCTGGAGCAGTAGCACAACCCACTGCACCTAGAATTAAAGCAATATAGACCTTTTTCACTAAAAGATAAGAAGCTATTGTTATTACAAAGAATGCTCCTAAGGACTCAAATAAAGCTATAACTACAATCATTTTACCCAGGGCTTTTAAACGATTAAATTTAAGCTCACCTCCAATTATAAAAGCAATAATCCCTAAAGCTAAGTCATTAATAATACCCATATTACTTACGAGGCCGGGATTAAAAATATTTAAGAATGACCTCCCCAATAAAACTCCTATAATCACATACCCAATCACCATTGGGAGATGGAATAAACGTGATGTCTTACCCGCCCATAAAGAAATAACAATAGCCGAACCTATTACTAATAAAATGCTAAGCTTTTCCATTTTTTATTTTAAATCCTTCCCAATTTCACCGGCTTTAGAGATAGCAATCTTGGTTGTAATAGGACCTATTATCTCAAATACTATTGTGGTAGCTGCAATAGTATTAATAGCAAGAAATGCTAAATTCTTTCCCGCCTGTCCAAATCCAGAAAATTCCCTTGTTACCATAATAGCGAGTCCTATCGCAACACCAGCCTGAGATAATATTCCAAAACCTAAATACTTACGAATAACAGGCAAAGCTTTTGAAACCGTTGCTCCTAAAAAAGATCCTCCAATTAAACCAATACTTCTACCTACCATATAAATTAAACCCAATACGCCCATAGCTGGAAGTAGCCCAATCTGTAAATGAGCACCTGCAATAACAAAAAAGATTATATAAATAGGTAAAGAAATAAAATTAATACTTTCCACTACTTTCCTATTAGTAAACAAATAAGTGTTAGTAAATAGCATCCCAAGACTTAGATTAGATAAAATCAAAGACAACCCGAGATGCGCTGACAATCCACTACAAACCAGAATAGTGGCTAACGAGATTGCTAACATTTCCTTCTTGCTACGTATTTTTGCTGTAAAATAGCCTAAAATAACTCCTAATAATCCTCCTAAAAGAACCGAACCTAAAATCTCAACAAAAGGCCCTTTCAAAATACATAAAAATGAATCTCCTGTCTTAGTTATTGATAACTTAGCTAATGCAGCAGCAACTGCATAAATCATTATTGCTAAGCCGTCATCTAAACCAACCACTGTATACAATGCTTTTGTTAAAGGCCCTTTTGCATTATACTCCTGTAACACCACAACTGTTCCTGCTGGAGCAGAAGCTGGTGCCATAGCTCCAAATATTAAAGCTAGGTATAATTTATGTGTGAATAAATACACCCCAATAAAAACTAAAAGAAAAGCCCCAAAAGATTCAGAGAAAATAATTGTTATAATACCTTTACCCATTTTTCTTAAGGCATTTAGATGCATTTCACTTCCAATGATAAAGGCTATTAATCCTAAAGCTACATCACTAAATATGCCCAGTTTATCCAGATATTTAGTATCAATGATATTGAGAAACGATGGTCCTAAAATAAGGCCTGCTATAAGATACCCAACAACACCGGGAAATCTTAAGGCATTACTGAACTTACCAACAATAAATCCACAAATAATTGCTATTCCAATAAAGAAAAGAATATCCATAATTAAAGTAACTTCATCAATGTTCTACATTTTTAAATGCCTCAATAATATCCTTCGGAGATGTAGCGTTCAAAAGCACTTCTTGAAGCTCTTTTTTATTTAATAACCGAGTGAGGTGAGCCAATATTTCTAGGTAGCTGTTAAGACCTTTTTCTTTAGGTGTTCCCATCAGAAAGATAAGTTTGGCAGGTTTACCATCAACAGAATTAAACTCTATACCATTAGAAGACCTTCCAAAAGCAATAACAAACCTATTTACTGCATCGGTGCGGGCATGAGGAATACCAATATAATTACCAATCCCTGTTGTACTTAAAGATTCTCTATCAAAAATCTCCTTAAGGAATAAATCAAAATCAACAACCTCTTCTGAATTCTTTAAAACATTTGCTATCTCTTTAATTGCTTCCTCTTTACTAGTTGCGTTTAGGTCAAGGAGCACCCTTTCTTCCTTAAGGAAATCCGTTATCCTCATTTTAGTTTCCTCCTATTTTATATCATCTATTATGAAGTTACAATATTTACTCTTCTTTTCTTAATATTCTATTTTATACTATAAATTTAAAAAAAATTCAATCAGAATTTTAATTTTTGTTACATTACAAAATTATTTTTACTATTCCTTTTTAATTATCCTTGCAGGATATAGCCTCTTTATATCCTCAACCTCTACATACTCCTTTATCTTATTTGTAACATCTGGAGATATATTGCCATTAGTTACCAATTTTGAAAGAGCATAAGCATTTAATTCAGAAACCAAACTTAACAAATGCTCTTTTCTTAAAAGCTCTTCAAGTTCCTTTCTTCTATTATTATTTTTATCGGGTAACTTAAATCTCTGGCCTGTCCAAACCTTTAATCTATACTCACTTCCATTAATCACTCTTATACTGTTTTTCTCACAGTACCTAAAGATAGCATCCCTCAACTTTTCCATCTCTTCATCTATTTTCGCATTAAACTCCTTTTTCTTTTGGTCAAGTTCAATATACTTATTTACAAGCGTAACACCTTCCTCATTTAAATACTCATTTTCTGAGAGCCTATCTGTTAGAAAGTAATGCTTTCTTAATGGGCAGATATCCTGATAAACACACCAGTTACAAAGTTCTGTTTCTCTTGGATAAAATTTTTCAGTATTTTCAATCCTTTTTATCATTTCTATTGTTTCTTCCTTAACACTTCTAAGCTCCTCCTCTGTTCTTGTTGAACACATCTGCTTATCAAAAGCAAGAAAATGCCATATAAGCTTTACATCTTTTACATCTGGCCATGCCTGTTTAACTCCTAAATGATACAAAGCAAGCTGTCTATCATTATCAAGTATTTTCTGTTCAGGTATAGAAAAAGATGATGTCTTATAGTCATGTATTTCAAATGTCCCATCATCCGCCTCACAGAGTCTATCAATATACCCTTGAATTTTATATTCTCCATTATCATCAAGATTAACTAAAA
>CAYYAU010000120.1:0-4290 GCA_964469765.1 uncultured Clostridia bacterium
TCATAAACTTCTTTACCTTTCTTTATACAATATATTACATAATTAAATAAAAAAGTCAATAAAAATGATATATAAACAGGGGAAAGAATACAGTTTGTTCAGAAATATCCTGAACTCAAAGTAGTTTAGGGAAAGAATTTTTTAACATCCGAATTTTTCTTCTTTAGCATACCGTTCCGTAACTCTTTAATATTCTTCACAAAATTCATTCTTCCTTGGGAGTGAAAAAATAAAAAAGGAAGAAGGAGAGGAATTAAAACAAAAAAGCCTAACCGAAAGTCTCAGAGATAAGATATATTTATAAATTTAACTTTTTAGTGCTTTTTTATCAATCTTTCCAGTTGAAGTTTTAGGAAGCGATATTCTAAACTCCACAACCTTTGGTACTTTATAGCTTGCTATTCGCTCTTTACAATAGTTAATTATATCGCTTTCAGAAGCGGTTTCTCCATCCTTTAGAACTATCACTGCTTTAACCTTTTCTCCTCTTTTTTCATCAGTTATAGAGGTTACAGCCGCCTCTTTAATCTTTGGATGATGGAATAATACATCCTCCACCTCTGACACATAAACCATAAGACCACCAACATTTATTCTATCTTGTTTCCTTCCAACTATATACATATATCCATCTTTATCCATACGAGCTAAGTCACCTGTATAAAGCCAGCCATTTTTAATCCTTTCTTTTGTTGCCTCGGGATTATTGTGATATCCTTTCATTATATGAGGTCCGCGCGTTATTATCTCTCCAACTTCACCAAGATGAACATCCTTCTGTGTATCTGGCTCAACAATTCTTACCTCTATCCCCTCAACAGCTGGACCTATTGTACTACCGGCTCTTTCTTCTCCACCAATCGGCTCTAAGGTTATTAATGGTGAGGTTTCAGTTAACCCATAACCCTGCCAGCATCCCCTTCCAAATCCTAAAGCCATACCAAATGCTTTAACAAGACCATAAGAGGAATATGCTCCCATAAGTGCTACCCCTTTTAAACTTGAAATGTCATATTTATCAAATTGATTATACTGTAACAAGGCACTGGCAATAGGAGGAACAAGATGTGTAGATGTAACCTTAAACTTTTCAACAAATTCTAACCATTTCTTAGGATGAAAACTTCCTAAAATAACACAACCTGTCCCTATAGTTATAGGCAGATTAAAACATATTGGTCCACTTATATGAGAAGCTGGAAGACATAATAAATATCTATCACTTTCATTAAGTTTCCATCTTTCTTTTATACTCTTAGGAAAACAATCAAGGTTCCCATATGTTGTCATAACACCCTTTGGTTTTCCTGTTGTGCCTGAAGTGTAAAGATACAAAGCAACATCCTCATCAGAAACATCCGCAATAGGAATATCTCTTGAGGGAGTCTTCAAAACATCTTGAAAATCAATAGCATCTTCTTCAACCTCTTTTCCTAACACAATAATATTCTTAATTGAAGGAATATCCTTCTTTATTGCAAACATCATCTCTTGATGCTCACTTGTAGTAAATATTATACGAGGTATAGCATCCTTAAATATTGTTCTTAACTCTTCTTCCTTAAGTCTTATATCAATAGGAGCTCCTATAGCTCCGATATTTAACAATGAATAATATATTAATGCAAACTCAACGGAATCAGGAAGAAAAATAACACCAACATCACCTTTCTTAATACCAAAATTTAACAAAGCTGTTGAAATGCTATTTACATTCCTCTGCAACTGTTCATAAGTTAACTCCTTCCTCTCATCCATTAAAGCAATCTTATCCTTCCATTTGTTTACACTTTCTCTAAGTGTTTTAGATAGATTCATCTGTTCCTCCTTTATTCTTAGTAAAATTTTAATATTAAAATTTTGCTATATTTTAAATAACCAACCGATATATGTCAAGTCTTTTTTTAATTCGGAAACAAACCACTTGACACCCTTTATATAAATAATATAAAATCAGAGAAAAACAGGTTTTGGAGAAATAATGCCAAAGAAGAAGATTCTTATAATTGATGATGACCCTCATATCGTCACATTGATAAAGGACAAAATTGAAGAAAATAAAGATTACGAAATCTTAACAGCATACAATGGTAAAGATGGCATTGAGTTAGCTAAAAATGAAAGACCTGATATTATAACGCTTGATTTAATAATGAAAGGTATAACTGGCTTTGAAGTAATTGAACAATTAAAACAATTTGAAGAAACAAAGGATATTCCTATTATTGTGATTTCTGTTTTAGAAGAACCTGAAAAAAAAGAAGCATTCCAATCTGGAATTAATGATTTTATTGTTAAACCAATTGACTTTAAAAGGCTAGAAGAAGACTTCCAAAAATTCATTCCAATAGAAGAAAAGAAAAAAAACATCCTCATATTAGAAGAGGACAAAAAAATAATAGAATCATTAGATAAATTTATGAACAAAAAAGGATTCTCTATTATAGTAGTGAAAAATCCAAATGGGATTATAGACCTGTGTATATCCAAAAACCCTGCAATGATATTGTTAGACATTGATTTACCTGAAGTAAATGTAATAAATGTTATTAAACAATTAAAATTTAATTCAGAAACAAAACATATTCCTATATTGGTGCTTACCAACTACGGGAATAAGGAGAATAAGTATTATATGTTTCAAATTCTTCCCACTATTGACCAGGCACTTACACAAAGTGAATTACTTAATCATATTCTTTGGGAGGTTAAACGATTAGAAAAAGCTACTGTTCTAAAAGCACCAAAAAGAAAGATTTTAGTTGTAGATGATGAAGAAGTAATCACCTCAGTGGTAAAGGATATATTTGATAATGAATATAACATAATTATAGCTAAAGATGGTGAACAAGGATTAGAAAAGATATACTCTGAATCACCAGATTTGGTTTTATTAGATGTTAATATGCCAAAAATAAATGGGTATCAACTATGTAAAATGATAAAGGATGACATCCTTTTAAGAAACCTTCCTATAATAATGCTTACAGTTAAAGGTGAAGAGAAGGATGAAATATATGGTTTAAAATTAGGAGCCGATGACTACATTGTAAAACCTTTTAAACCATCAATCCTCCGAGCAAGAATTAAAAGTCTTATTGCTCGTTCATCCACTCAACTAGACACAAATCCCCTTACCCGTTTACCCGGAAATATTGAAATAAACAAAAAGATTGAACAAAGAATCTCCTCAACTACATATTATGCAGTTTTATATTTTGATTTGGACAATTTCAAACCATATAATGATTTGTATGGATTTGAAAAAGGCGATGAAGTAATAAGGTTTACGGCGAGAATACTTTTGAGTAACTTTAAAAAATTTGGCACAAATGATGACTTTGTAGGCCATATAGGTGGGGATGATTTTATTGCAATAACTGTACCTGAAAAGGCTGATACATTATGCAGAAAGATTATAGAGAATTTTGATAAAGAGATTGAAAAATTTTATACTGATGAGGATAGAAAAAGGAATTTTATTATAAGTATTGATAGAAAAGGAAACTTAGTAAAGTATCCTTTACTTTCTATTAGTATATCTGTGGTAACAAATCTTTATAGAAAATATACGCATACAGGGGAGATAAGTAGTGTCGCAGCAGAATTAAAAAAATATGTTAAACAAAAGCAAGGAAGTAATTACTTAATAGATAGACGAAAATGAGTAAAAAAAGAATTCTTATTGTTGACGATGAGCCAAATATTATCTCTTTAGTAAAGGATATATTGGAAGTTCATAATTTTACTGTAATAGGAGCATTAACTACGGAATCTGCACAGAAAAAAATTCTTTCATCTCCACCGGATTTAATTTTATTAGATTTAAGAATACCAACTATAGGTGGTTTTGAATTTTGCAGACATCTTAAGAAAAATAAAAACTTTGCTTCTATCCCTATAATAATGTTAACCGTAAAGGATGCTCTTTCTGATAAGGTTTCTGGACTTTCTCTGGGAGCCGATGATTATATTACAAAACCATTTGCAAAAGAAGAGCTAATAGCAAGAATAAAAGCGGTCTTAAGAAGAACTTCACGACCCAAAAAAGTGGAAAGATTCTTAAGATTCAAAGACCTTACCATAGATAAACAAAGTAGAACTGTGTCTTTAAGAAATCAAGAAATAAAATTAAGAAAGAAAGAGTTTGACCTCTTGTGTTTTCTATTAGAAAATTATGGTAAGGCTTTGAAAAAAGAATTAATCTTAGAAGTTGTCTGGGGATATGAATTTATCAATAAGGCACAGACTGTTGAAGTCCATATTTCATGGATAAGAACAAAGTTAAAG
>CAYYAU010000121.1:0-4277 GCA_964469765.1 uncultured Clostridia bacterium
TTACTTACAGTAATGATTCAATCGAAGAACGATATATTAGACATGTGATAGCCTCAATACATGATGTAAATGAGGAGAAAACGGAAGTAAATGCAAACCTTTCATCATCACTAGATAACGTTAATTACCAACATCAAGAAGAAAACGTGTATAACCTATTTTAACATAAAGAGAACTTTTTCCCGAAGCTTTTACTCCACCAAGAGGAATCACAACAGGACTTTCATACTTTTTTCTTTTCTTTTTATCATTACCAAATTCTCGTAGACGGGTTTTCTGGGATGTTCTGAACTTTTTTAATTTCTCAATCAAAGCTTTTCTGGAAATTTTCTTTTGTGAACTGGTAAGTCTTACAGGAAGGCTTTTGAGGAAGGGTTCCACAATCTTTTTGTATTCAGGTGGACTTATATCAGTTGCTTTATATACAATTTGTTTTTCTTTTCCTATTTTTTTCCTGACAAGACCAAAATAATATAATACTTCTAAATCTCGCTTGACAGTGTGTTTTTCCGATAGACCGGTTTCTTCAGCAATTTCTTTAGGAGAAACAAACCATCTTTTGTTTCTGAGGATATTAAATATATTATAAAGTGAGCCAGAAGGTGTTTTATTTTTTCCAAAATGGCTTTCTTTATTTTTGAGTCTTTTTAGAAGTTTTTCAAATTTATTTTTTGTTTCTTTATTTAGTCTTTCGGATATTCTTTGGTATTTCTTCTTAACTGTTAATTTAGCTACATAAGGAAGATTATTAAAGATTTCTTCTAACTCTAAAATTTTTTCAGAATCCTTCCTAATTTTATTTAGATAATCTATAAGGATACTATCTGCTTTAATACCTCTCATTAACAATAAACTGTGCCAACAAGCCATTCTTATATCTTTATTTGGATGTAGTAACCCCTCCTTAAAAACATCTAATGCTTTGTTATACATCCTACCTTGATGGTGCATTGACCTTAATCCATAAGCAGCGGCCATTTTTGTATTTTTAGATGTTTTTGGACTAAATAGAGCATCCTTTAATATGTCTAACCCATCCTCTTGTAAATGAGAGAGACGATACGCTGCTTTTCTACGTTCTGCACTGGTATAACCAGTAAAACTATAAAGAATCCATTTCAACCCTCCTATATTAGAACCAGAGGACTGATTTCTTTCCCAATCATTTCTATTTACACCACTAACAAAAGGCACAAAAGTCAAATTTATTATGTCTGAAATGTTTATTCCTGTAATCTCCCTATATAATCCTTTTCTTATATAAAATAACAATACTTCATACTCCATTACTGTAAAGTAAATAAGCAAACCAAAAATCAGAAAAACTGCAATATTCCTAGTAAAAATACCTCTTTTTCTTTTTTCCATTTTTTTCTTTTCTTTTTCTATTCTACTCGCTATACAATCATAAACATTACTTAATTTTTTCCCTGAACTCTCATTCCTTATTGGTGTAAGTATTCTTCGGTATTTCTCTTCAGCTTTTATTGGGTTATCTTTTATGGCGATATGCTTTAAGACCTCCACTATTTCCACAAAAACATACTCCCTTCTTTTTGAGTTTGCATCTATTCTTTTTAGAAACTCAATAATAATTGCTTCTGCTTCTTTTGCTTTTTTTCCTTTTTTTAACATCAACATACATAAAGCATTTTTGCTTTTAGGTATATCTGAAGAAAACAAATCTTTTTTCAGTTTATCAAGATGCCCCATTTCTTCATTCATTTCTTTAATATTCATCTTTTTAAACAATATTACTATTCCTGCTGTAATCAATCCTCCTATAAATATATATAAACTAATAGGTCCTTTTTCAGTATTTTGTGAATCAGAAAATCCACATAAGAATGGAAATAATAATAATAGCGATAATGTGATTATAAACCTATCAGTAAATGCAATTTGTGCTAAACTCAATAAACGAGCAGTTGTTATTTTAATTGAATCTATAGGAAATTTAATTAATTTGAGATCTAAAATAATGTTTTTTAAAATATTTATAATTTTTTTTAGGAGTTTTGAGATTTTATTTTGAATAGCAATTAATATATTTGAAATCCTTGAAGAAGTAGAATCAGTTTTCTCTTTTAAAGTTCCTACATTTACTGTTTCTATTTGACCATCTCCAGAAAATGTTATATTTAAAGGCAGGTTTCTATTGTCAATTTTCATGTTACTAAAAATTTTCTGATTTTTTACTGAAACATTCTTTGCTAAACTTTGATACAAAATCCCAAACGCCTGCTTTAATAATGGTGTATTTGGTGATACAAACATCCTTAATGAATGGTTTAACTGTTCTATCACCTTCTCCAACTCAGTTAATTGCTGTGGTTTGTAGTTAGTGATTTGTAATTTGTTTATTTGAGATTTGGATTTTGCCTGCCCGGCAAGTGTATGGATGGGCATTTGGGGTGAACCAGAATAAAGTTCGGTACACCCCAACCCTGATACCCGAAGTGGTTCAGGGTTCGGTTCACCCCTACCCTGACACCCGAAGTGGTTCAGGGTTGGATTTTGACATTTAGATTTTGGATTTTGGATTTTAGGAGATATTATTACATACTCTATACCTCGCTTTTTTAATATCTTCGTAATCCCTTCTGTATGAAAACCTCCTGCTATTAACACCGCCTCTTTTTGATTTGTTTCTTCCATCCTTTTAAGAAGATTAGAAACCAGATATCTATTTCGTTGCTCAGCAATTTCGTAAAACCTCTCCAGGAGAGGAATAGAAGCGGAATAACACTGATTTAAACGCGAAACAACACCAAAATTTTCACTTTTCACTTTTAACTTTAAACTGTAATAATCTTCAAGGTCTTGATGCGTCATTTGAAGGTTTATGAACTTCTTTAAAAATTGAACATATCTATCTTGAATGTGTAAAGAATAAGAAGTAGAAGTGGTGACTTTACATAGTTTTTTCCATATTCCTTCAGACATTACTTTAACTTCTTTGAACAACTTATCTTTATCTATCTTCGCATAGAGTCTGTTGTATTCTATATATCTAGAAAGATTTGGATATACCCCCCTTCTTTCTGGGTCTGTCACTAAATCTGTTATTGCCTTTGGATTAGTAGTTCCTGTAACTTTCTTGGCTATACCCTGTAAATAGGTATAATAACTATCTGATGATATTTTACTTAATTTATACTGTAAACTTTTTAATATTAGCTCTTTTATTTCTAATTCATTTAATCTCTTTCCTAAATACCTTATAAACCTTTTCCTTTCTCTGTCTATTTTTGAAAAATCAATCTTATCCTCTAAATTAGATGCCTTGATGAATAAATTTACATTATTATAGGTCGTAGGTTGTAGGGGATTTTGGGGTGAACCAGAATAAAGTTCGGTACACCCCAACCCTGATACCCGAAGTGGTTCAGGGTTGGATTTTGCCTGCCCGCCGTTTCCTCCAAACAGACGGCGGACAAGTGTATGGAGGGACATTTGGATTTTGACTGCCCGGCAAGTGTATGGAGGGAAATTTGAAATTTGCTTCACATATTCTTTAAAACTTATCTTCCCATCTCTATATTGTTTTTCTATTCTGTCAATCTCTTTTAACTCTTTACTATATACCCTTTCTTTTTCCTTTTCTATCAACTTCTCTATATAATCTAAATCCTTTTGACATTTGGATTTTGCCTGCCCAGGGTTTGTATGGAGGAACATTTGGATTTTTTCGTAAAGGGATACATTCTCATCATACAACTTCTTATTCTCCACACCTATAATTCTTACAGGTTTTGTTTCCTTAACAGCGAACAACTCTTCACCGGTAAACATACCCTCTTTTAAAAAGTAATCCGCTACTGAAGTTCTTATATCTTTATCAGGAAAACTTTTAAGATAAGAAATATTAATCTCTTTATCCGTTCCCTCTACACCAATTATGTTAACAGTATTCTTTTTAAGTAAAGAAGACAAAATCTCTGCAGTATTTTTCTGAGCTAAATAGTCTCCATGAACATCCTGAATAAGAACTACCAACTGCCGTGATTGAGTTATTGCTTGTCCGCCGTCCCTTTGGAGAGTCTGATTGCGTAATTTCGCAATCTCGTAATCTTGTAGATTGCTTATTATATTTCCATACTTAGAAGGAATAGAAAATCTATTCTTGGAAGAAAATAATGAAGAAACTTCATCTATTGAATGGAAGGTTTGCGGGTTTACGAGTTTAGAGATTGGCGAGTTACTGTGTCTATCATTCTGTTTATCTCTGTGTATCAGGTTAGTTACTGATTTTTTCCGGCTATTCCAGAAACTCC
>CAYYAU010000122.1:0-4251 GCA_964469765.1 uncultured Clostridia bacterium
TCAACAAATAAGGCAGGAACAGCTGCTGTTGCTGTAGAGACAACTAATTTTCCAGTAGGTGAGGTTGTTCCAATACCAACATCTGTGGTAAATATGCCATGCTCTCCAATAAATGTATCAAATGAGCCGGGTCCCGTATCTCCTATATTTATTCCCGCTCCACCTGCACTTAAACTATGATTAAGTAGGATACCAGAACCTGCATCTGAAGATATGGAGTCTAAAGCAATATTTCCCACATTTATTATGTTAAATTCTCCCATATCCAAATTCTGTGTTGCTGTGTGGTTGCCTAAGTTATCACCTGTTAATGCGCTGCCGGCAGTTGTTGCATAAGTTGATGTTCCTGCGTAAATAGCATATCCTGAAGAAAGAATCTCTTCTCTTGGAGAAAGGTCTGTGCCATTGATGGTTACCTGAAGGTATCGTGGTGTATCTGAGAAGACATCTGGTGTTATTGGGTATGTTGTTCCTAATTTACATCTGAAAAGCCCATTATCAGGTGTTAATGTATGCTCTTCGTTTGCAGCAGAAGGCCAGATTTTATTCCCGTTTGTTGCTGCATCATAGATTGCAAATTTTACTGTAATTTGTGTTGTTACAGGAACACCGTTTTGAAGTAGGCGTCCTTGGTAGTTAATCTTTGTTGGAACATCAGCATGAACATAACTCACTGCTAATAACATTACTCCAAGTAAAAAATACTTTTTCATCTTTTGCCTCCTCTTTTTTTATAGAAGCTGAATGGCGCCGATAGTAAGCTGATTATCGCTGAAATATTTAGCGTCAAGATGCTTCTAACCTCAAATATTTTTCTCTTGCTTTATCATAAACCCATCTTCTTATTTCTAATTTCTGTGCACCAAAGTTTGCAATGAAAGCTAATTTGTAATTACTCCCTTTTAAATAGTACCAAAGTTGTTTATCTTCTAACTTGGTCAATATAGAAATACATTTAATCTCCAATATAATTTTGTTAAATAATAAGAAGTCCGGTTTATATGTGCCTACTTTCTTTTCGTTATAGATAATGTCAATTCTAGGCTCGGATACAAAAGGGATTTTACTCTTGATAAATTCTTCTTTTAAAGCATTATGATAAACATTTTCTTTAAATCCACATCCTAATTGTTTCCAAACCGAGAATAATGCCCCACGAATTATATAGGTTTCTTTCTCATACAAAAAATCATTAACTTTCTTTTTCATATTCTTTTTTTCAGCGTTAATCCGCGCCTCTGTTTTTACTTCAAGATAATCTCTATTCTTTTGCCTAAGGCTTTAGAAATATTCTTTAAGGTAGCAAGTGAGATGTTTTCTCTACCATTTTCAATACGGGACACTAATTGTTGAGAAATCCCCATTTTTTTTGCTAATTCCTTTTGCGATAAGCCGAGCTGTTTTCTTATGTTACGGATTTGTTTTGCTAACATTTTACATATTGTATCTTTGGGTAAGGTTAAGGTTTTTCTAAATCTTACTCCTTGCTTGCGATATTTATCCATTAATTTTTCGTATACTGCTTGCCAGAAAACTATTCGGCCTTCATTCCGGCTATCTTTACGCATTCTCCTTTTAATAACAGCCCAATATTTACAGAATAAAAATGGGTCAATATACTCTCTAAAGACCTCCTTAGGTTCATTCTTACGGCTTAAAAGGAAAGAAGCAACTAAATTAAAGTTTCTATGTTTTGGGTTTTTTAGGATTTTCTTTGCTTGGAAAACACTTAATTTTCTATCCCACAACCAGTCCTTTTTCATATCTCACCTATCTATTTTTCAACAATTTTATCTATTTCTTATAAAGTGAATATACAACATATAAGTTGTATTGTCAAGTAAATACTACTTATAAGTTGTAATATTAAAAGTTAAATTGTTAAGTTATTAACTAACCCAATAACGCAATAACACAATAACTGTTACTCTAACTCACTGAGGCTAAGAAAAATTTGTTTTTAAACTCTTTTTTGAATTTTTTCTTAAGCAGTAGGTGTTCTATTAAGTCTAGATAGGGGTCTTTTTGAATAAGAGTTTTTGAGGCATCCTTTGCTTTTTCTAAAATTTCAGAGTCTGTTAAGATATTTCCTATTTTTAGCTCTGTAATACCGTGCTGTTTTGTTCCAAAGAACTCTCCAACTCCTCTTATTCTTAGGTCCTCTTCCGCTATAAGAAAGCCATCTGTGGTCTTAAGCATTATGTCCAGTCTTCTTTTTGACTGTTCTGTTTGTCCTTTACCAACTAATATGCAGTAGGATTGTTTTGTGCTTCTTCCAACTCTTCCTCTTAACTGATGAAGTGTTGCTAAACCAAACCTGTCGCTATTTTCAATTACAATAATATTTGCATTGGACACATCAATACCAACCTCAATAACCGTGGTTGTAATTAAGATATCAATTTCTTTATTAAGAAAGCAATACATTATTCTTTCTTTTTGGTCTCTTTTTAGTTGACCATGTAAAATGCCAACACGAAATCTTCCAAATACAGTCTCAATAAGTTGAGAAGCCTCTTTCATCACTGACTTTAGTTCTAATTTGTCAGATTCGTTTATAAGGGGATAAACTATATATGCCTGTCTACCTTTCTCCACCTCTTTTATTACAAAATGGTATGCCTGTTTTTCGGTTAGATGGTATGTGAGAATATCCTTTCTTCCAGGTGGTAGGCTGTCAATTGTAGAGATGTCTAAATCTCCATATAAGGTTAACCCTAATGTTCGGGGAATAGGTGTTGCTGTCATTATAAGGGTGTCTAGGTTCTCTCCTTTTTTCTTTAAATAAGCCCTTTGTTGGACTCCAAATTTGTGTTGTTCGTCTATCACTATTAATGCTAAGTTTTTAAACTTAATTTTTTGTTCTAATAATGCATGTGTGCCTATTATTATGTTGGTGTTTCCTTCTTTAATGCTTTGAAGAAGCTTTTCTCTTTCTTTCCTTTTTTGTTTTCCGACGACAATGTCAATTGTAAGGTCTAAACCAGAAAGCATCTGTTTTAAAGTAAAATAATGCTGTTCAGCTAATATTTCTGTTGGAGCCATAAGTGCTGATTGATAACCATTCTCTATAACTAAAAGCATTGCTGAAACCGCTACAACAGTTTTTCCACTACCTACATCTCCCTGTAATAAGCGGTTCATTGGAGAAGGAGTTCTTAGGTCATTGAAAATCTCGTTTATGACCTTTTTCTGAGAAGAGGTAAACTCAAATGAAAGTTGATTTTTGAACTTCGTAAGAAGATGCTTTTTTATTTCGTATACTCTTTTTTTATGTATTCTTTTGGAAACTCTTTTCTTAAGTTCAAGTGCTAAAAGCCATAGGAAAAACTCTTCAAAGATTAATCTGTAACGAGCCTGTTTGAGCCTCTCCCAGGAAGAAGGAAAGTGTATCTCTTTTAATGAAGAAGGATAATTCTGTAAGTTGTATCTGTTTCTTATCCATAGAGGAAGTATATCTTTTAGATTATAAATGTGTTCATCTAATGTTTTCTTTATTAAAGCACGTAAGAACCGTATATTTAAATTTTGAGTAAGGGGATATATAGGGACAATTCTGTTTGTATGAATAGGGTCTTCTTTTTTTGAGGTAATTTTTTCATAGGTGAAGTTACTTGACTGAACCGTTTTTCCAATGCGGGTAAATTTGCCATGAATTATTATTGTGGTTCCCACAGGAAGGGTGGCCTTTAGATATGTTTGGTTAAAACAGTTTAATATTGCTTTTCCTGTTCCGTCCTCTACAGTGATTTTGAGGAGCTGTTTTCTTTTTGGTAAATATATGAGTTTATGATGGGCAACAACTGCCCTTATTGTAGCAGTTTCATCTATTAGTTGGGCTATGAGTTTTAGTTGACTTCTATCCTCATATTTTGAAGGGAAATATGTTAATAAATCTTGGACGGTTTTTATATTTAATTTCTCTAGAATTTTAGCCTTTTTTGGACCAACACCTTTTAGATACTGAACAGATGTAGATAAGTTAGACTTTTTTAATTGCATTTTTCTTTTTAATTTATTAATATAATACCCGAAAATCTATATGTAGAAGATGAACACCGCTGAACTAATCTTTTAACAGGGGGATATATATGCCAAAAGCTTGTATTATTTGTGGGAAAAAAGTTGTATCAGGAAATAATGTTAGCCATTCCCATCATAAGACTAAAAGAATATTTAAACCAAACCTCCAGAAGATTAGAATTCTTCTTAATGGGAAAAGAATACGTGCTTATGTCTGTGAAAGCTGTC
>CAYYAU010000123.1:0-4243 GCA_964469765.1 uncultured Clostridia bacterium
ACCAAAGTTCTGCTTTGATTCAAAACAATACTATTGAGATGAATAAAAAATGCGGGGTATTTACAGAGGGTATGAGTAACTGCGAAGTTATAGAAAACAGGATTATTGGGAACAATAGTGGTGTTGCTTTGGGTGATTACAGTAAAAGCAAGATAAAACAAAATCTAATAGAAGGCAATGAGAATGGTATCGGCCTCTGGAAGTTTACACAAGCAGATGTTTCTAAAAATACAATAAAGAAAAATGCTGTTGGGATTATCATTACTGACCAATCAAGTCCTTTGGTAAAAGACAATGTGGTTACACATAATGGTGTGGGTATCAGCATAATGAAAACCGCTAAAGGAAAAGTCAGAGAAAACATAATAGATTATAATGATAAAGGTATTGTGGTAACTGATAGTTCTTCAACGGTTATTGAAACAAATAGATTTCGTAATAACAGATGGGCTTGTACATTGAATTTCTATTCATATTCCAAAGTTGTTAAAAATGTTTTTGAAAGCAATGAGATTGCAATAAGGTTAAGAAACTATTGTAAACCAAAATTAAAAGATAATACATTTAAAAATAATAAAAAAAATGTTTTAGATTTAAGAAAAATGCAGAATAAAACAAGTATGAAATAATTCGTTAACAAGGAGTGGATTATGATAAAAAATGTCAGTATAATTTATGAATTAAAAAGAGAAAAGAGTAATGTTATAGAAGCGTTAAGAAAATACCTTAAAGAGAAAAATATTAATTTTCTTATTAATAAAGTAGAAAAAGGTAGTCAACTTATTATTACACTCGGGGGAGATGGTCTTTTGCTCTATGCAGCGAGAAATTTTTTTAAGTTTAAAATTCCTATTTTAGGAATTAATTTAGGCGGACTTGGATTTTTAGCGGAAATAGAAAAGGATAGACTTTTTGATGACATAAATAATATTTTGAGCCAGAACTATAATGTTGAAGAAAGAACAATGCTTATTGCAAGATTAAAAAGAAAAGAAAAGGTCTTAATAAAGGCATTAGCCATTAATGATTTTGTTATTAGAAACACTTCTTTCTCAAGGGTAATTGAATTAGTTTTAAAGATAAATGGGCAAATAATTGGGAATTATTTAGGAGATGGTATAATAATTGCAACCCCAACGGGTTCAACTGCTTATTCATTAGCAGCAGGTGGCCCCATTATTTATCCAACAATAAAATCAATAATCATTACCCCGATATGTCCTCATTCTTTAACTTTGCGTCCTCTTGTTATTCCTCTGGATAATATTGTGGAGATTAAAGTCTGTTCTAAAAAGGCATTTCTTACTGGGGATGGACAGGAGGAGTACATATTGCAAAAAAACGACACTGTGGAAATTAAAGAATCTAAATATAAAGTGAAACTTGTAACATCTTTTGAAAAGAACTATTTTACAATTTTAAAAACAAAGTTCAAATGGGCTCAACGATAAATGTTAAAGGCGCTTTCTATAAAAAATTTTGCTATTATTGATGATATTAATATAGAATTTAAAAATGGACTTACTGTTATAACAGGTGAAACAGGAGCAGGAAAATCTATAATAGTCGGTGCATTAAGTCTTTTATTAGGAGAGAAAAATACTAACGAATTCATAAGAAAAGGAAATAATACCTGTTATATATGTGCAGTATTTGATATCAAAGGTAATAATGAAGTAAAACAGCTTCTTTTAAATAAAGGATTTGATAATATAGATGAGCTTATTATAAAACGAGAAATATCAAAAGATGGTTCGCAGAAAAACTTTATTAATGAAATACCCTCTTCGTTATCATTTTTAAAATCCATTAGTAAGAGGCTTGTTGATATTCATGGCCAACATCTACACCAGAGGTTGCTTGATAATGCTGAGCAGTTATTGATTATTGACCTTTTTGGTGAATTGAGCCAAATGAGGAGTAAAATAATTGATTTATATAATGCTTTATTAAAAAGTAAAAAAGAGTTAGAAAGATTAAGACAAACAGAACTTGATAGAAAAAACCAGATAGAGCTTTTAAGGTTTCAAATAGAAGAGATTGATGGATTCTCTTTATCATCAGAAAGGGAGAAACAGATTGAAAGAGATTATTTAATTCTAAAAAATGCTCAAAAGATATTAGAATATGGCAAAAGTATATATGGAACTTTATATGAAAATGAAGATGCTCTTATTAATAAGATTGGATATGTGAAAAAATATTTAGAAAGAATTGTAGAGCTTGATGCTACATTAAAAAAGAACTATGCTAAATTAGAAAAAGCTGAGTTACTTGTTGATGAGATAAGTGAAGAAATCAGCAGCTATTTATCCAATATTGATTATACTCCAGATAAATTGGATGAGATAATGAAACTAAAAGATAAACTTGATAATTTAAAAAGCAAATATGGGCCTTCTGTAAAGGATATTTTAGATTATTTAAATTCAGCAAAAGAGAAACTTCAAAACTTATCCAAACAGCAAAATGATTTAACAGAGCTGGAAAACAAAGTTTTTCAATTAGAAAAGGAATATAAAAAGTTGTGTTTTGAAATTTCCAAAAAGAGACAGTCTATTTCAAAAGAATTAGAAAAAAAAGTAGAACAAGAGTTTGAAAATCTCAATTTAAAAAGAGCAAAATTTAAGATAAAAATAGAAGAACAAAACTTTCTCTCCACAGGAAAGGATAAAGTAGAATTTATGTTCTGTGCTAATCCTGGAGAGGATTTAAAGCCTTTAAGTAAGATTATTTCTGGAGGAGAACTCTCTCGAGTTATGTTGGCATTAAAAAAAGTCTTTGCAAATAAAGATAAAACTCCAACATTAATATTTGATGAGATTGATATAGGTATTGGAGGAAAGACTGCTTCAACTGTTGGGGAAGAACTAAGAAGTATTTCTGCTTTTCATCAGGTAATTGTGATTACTCATCTTCCACAGATTGCTTCACTTGCTGATTTCCATTACTTTGTTGATAAAAGAACGATTTCGAATAGAACAGTAACATATCTTTTATCATTGAATAAACAGCAGAGAGTTAAAGAGATTGCCAGAATGCTTGCAGGTGATAAGATAACAAAAACCACATTGTCTCATGCTAAACAGATGTTGTGTAAAGTTCATTAGAAGTTTAAAAAGAGGAAAAGTTTTGGCTAAATTCAGAGTAATAATTAATAAAGAACTTTGCAAAGGTTGTTCTTATTGTATTACATCATGTCCAAAAGGTCTAATTGGATTAAGTAATGATATAAATAAGTCAGGATATCACTTCGCTATTTTTGTTGAGAAAGAGAGTTGTATGGGTTGTGGATTCTGTTATCAGGTATGTCCAGAGATAGCTATTGAGGTTATAGAAGAAAATGAAAAAGATATTGATGAAAGGAAATGATGCCCTTGGTGAAGGAGCAGTCCTGGCAGGTTGTGATGCATACTTTGGTTATCCGATTACTCCACAAAATGAACTTACAGCGTATATGGCTAAGAGAATGGCAGATTTAGGCAGGGTCTTTATTCAAGCTGAAAGTGAACTTTCAGCAATTAATATGGTATTTGGAGCATCTGTAGTTGGAAAGAGAGCAATGACATCTTCATCTTCCCCAGGCATTAGTTTAAAACAAGAAGGAATTTCATATCTTGCTGGTTGCGAACTTCCTGCTGTTATTGTGAATGTTGGAAGAGGAGGTCCTGGACTTGGAAATATTGCTGGTAGTCAGGCGGATTACTTTCAAGCAACAAGAGGAGGAGGACATGGAGATTATAGAACGATTGTGTTAGCACCCTCCTCTGTTCAGGAGATGTTTGAATTTCCTTTTATAGCATTTGATTTAGCAGATAAATACAGAAATCCAGTAATGATTCTTTCAGATGGAGTGTTAGCGCAAATGATGGAGCCAGTAATTATTAAAGAAAAAAAACCAAATATTACTGATAAACCTTGGGCATTAACAGGTGCAAAGAATAGAAAACCACAGAGGATAGTATCTCTTCTTATGGCAGAGGGCGCTTTAGAAGAACATAACTACAAGATTGAAAAAAAGTATAAGGAGATTAAAGAAAATGAAACTATGGTTGAGACATATGAAACAAATGATGCTGATGTCATTATTGTAGCCTTTGGGACATCTGCAAGGATATGTAAAGAAGTAATAAATACACTTAGAAAAACAGGTATCAAAGTAGGATTAGTAAGACCTATAACCTTATGGCCATTTCCTTATGGTACTTTAAAAGAGCTTTCTAAAATTGTTAAAGGATTTTTA
>CAYYAU010000124.1:0-4226 GCA_964469765.1 uncultured Clostridia bacterium
CTCCTTTTGATATAATATAAATTCCTATAGATTATAAATCAGAAAAAATTAAAGATGTTACAGAGTTTCTATTTAACCAGCTTTCAGAACAGGATTTTGAAGTTATTATTGATGATAGAAACCAGACCCCTGGAGTAAAGTTTAAAGATGCGGACCTAATAGGTTTTCCTATCAGGATTACAATAGGAGAAAAGGAGCTTAAAAATAATAAAGTCCAATTGTATATAAGAAAAACCAAAGAAAAAATTGAAGTAGATATTAATAAGGCTTTTCAGGTTATAAAGGACAAGGTTTTTCCACTAAAAAAGTAGAATATTTTGATGCTTAATATAAATATCTCTATTAAAAAAATATGAAACTTTAAAGATAAAGAATGAATAAAAAATACTTGCATTAAATAAAGAAATATGCTATAAAAATTACAAAGTGGCTGAAAAGCCACTTTTATTTTTTAATAAGAAAAGATATATATTATAGAATGTAGTTTCCAGCTTTGTATATAATATATTAGGAGAAACCGCATGGAGGAGTTAATTGGTGTTTTTGAACAGATAGAAAGAGAAAAAGGAATCTTGAAGCAGGAACTGTTGAGTTTGATAGAATCTGCTTTAAGTTCAGCCTTTAAAAAACATGCTGGCAAAAAACTTAATTTTGAGGCTCATATAGACCCTGATACTGGTAAGATTAGGGCTTTTGTCAAAAAAACAGCAGTAGAAAAAGTGACCAATAATAATTTTCAGATTTCTTTAGAACAAGCTCTAAAAATCAATCCAGATGCTAAAATTGGAGATGAAGTGAAGATTGAAATAAAAACAGAAGAATTTGGAAGAATTGCTGCACAAACTGCTAAACAAGTCATTATTCAGAGGATTAGAGAACTTGAGAGAGAAAATTTATATAAAGAATTCAAGGAAAAAGAAGGAACCATTGTGAATGGTGTTGTACATCGGTTAGGCTCAAAGAATGTTGTCATTCTTGATTTGGGAAAAGTTGAAGCGATTCTACCAAAAAGAGAACAAATACCCAATCATAAATATAAAATTGGAGAACGCGTAAAGGCATATATTCTTAACGTTGATAAAATTAGCAAAGGTCCTCAAGTAATCGTTTCATCCACACATCCTGAATTAGTTAGAAGGCTGTTTGAATTAGAGGTGCCTGAGGTCTACGATAAAACTGTGGAAATTAAAAATATTGTCCGTGATCCTGGTAAACGATGTAAGGTTGCTGTTTATTCTAATAATGAAAAGGTGGATCCCGTTGGTGCCTGTGTTGGTGTTAAAGGAACGAGAATTAAAGCTATAATTAATGAATTATATGGGGAAAGAATTGATCTAGTTTTATGGAGTGAAGAACCGTCGGTATATATTGCAAATGCATTAAGTCCTGCAAAGGTTGAAAATGTTGTAATAAA
The DNA here is from genome assembly GCA_964469765.1 of uncultured Clostridia bacterium. Taxonomy (GTDB): domain Bacteria; phylum UBA6262; class WVXT01; order CAYYAU01; family CAYYAU01; genus CAYYAU01. Next base: position 1,415 of record CAYYAU010000124.1, read on the forward strand.
TAAAGAGAAAAAGGAAACCTTTGTAACGGTAGCAGATGATATGCTCTCTTTAGCTATTGGTAAGTCTGGACAAAATGTCCGTTTAGCTGCAAGGCTTACTGGTTGGCATATTGATATAAAAAGCGAATCTCAAAGAAAAAAAATTATTAAAGAAAAAGTGGATCAACAAAAAAGTGTTTTATTACAAATTCCTGGTATAGGCGATAAGCTTGTAAAAAATATTTATGCTGCTGGGTTTACTTCATTAGAAACAATTGTTAAATCTGGAAGAGATGCTCTTAAAGGGGTTTCTGGTATTGGTGAGGCAACTGCTAAAAAAATTTACGCTTATGCAAAGAAACAGTTAGAAAAAAATAAGGAAAAGAAAAATGGCCAAAAAGAAAAAGGTTAAAAAAACAAAAACCTCTGTAAAAAAGGAAGCAAAACCTAAAGAAAAAAAGGTTAAAAGGGGTGTAAAAAAACCTTTAAAGAAAAAAGTTTCTCCTGTAAAGAAATCTAAAAAAACCACGAGAAAGAAACGCGTTACTGGTAAAGGGAAAAAACCTAAAAAAACCACTCTTTCACAAGATGTTATTATTGAAAAAGTAAAAGAAGAAAAGAAACCAGTTGTAACTGAAGAAAAGATTATTGAAGTAAAAGAAAAAGAGACACCTCCTCCTAAAAAATCGGTTGAATTACAACAGAAACCTCCTATAATAGAAGAAAAGAAAATAACAATTGATGCATTTACCACTGTGGCACAGTTTGCTGAAAAAATGGGCGTAAAGGTAAATGTTCTGATAAAAAAACTTTTAGAACAAGGAGTTTTAGCAACTATCAATCAAAGAATAAATCCTGAAATAGCTACTTTAATTGGACATGATTTTGGATTCAGTGTGGAAATAAAAACTCTATATGGAGAAGAAGAATTAGTTACTGAAGAAAAAGGTCCACTTATACCAAGACCTCCGGTTGTAACGATGATGGGACATGTTGACCATGGTAAAACTTCTTTACTTGATGTGATAAGAAAAAGTCATATAGTTTCAAAAGAGTTTGGTGGAATTACTCAACATATAGGAGCCTATTGTATTGAAGACAAAAAAGGGAAAATAGTTTTTTTAGATACTCCGGGGCATGAAGCATTTACAGCTATGAGAGCAAGAGGAGCTTCAGTAACAGATATTGTTGTATTAGTTGTAGCTGCAGATGATGGTGTAATGCCTCAAACCGTTGAAGCAATTAACCATGCTAAAGCAGCTAATGTACCCATCATTGTAGCAATAAATAAAATAGATTTATCTACAGCTAACCCTGAAAAGGTCAAACAACAGTTAACTAATTATGAATTAGTTCCTGAACAGTGGGGAGGGAAAACAATTTATGTTGAGGTTTCTGCTTTAGAAAAGAAAGGAATTGATGAACTTTTGGAGATGATTTTATTAGAAGCAGAGATGTTAGAATTAAAGGCAAACCCAAATACAAGAGCAAAAGGATTTGTAATTGAAGCAAAACTTGACAAACAAAAGGGTCCTTTGATTACAGTTTTAATCCAGAATGGAACATTATCCTTAGGAGATGCTTTTGTAGCTGGATACGTAGGGGGAAAGGTAAAGGCTTTAATAAACGAACACGGAGAAAAAATCACAAAGGGAATGCCAGGTTTACCTGTAGAAATCCTTGGTGCTAATAATCTCCCTGAAGCTGGTGATAGATTTATTGTTGTTGAAAATGAAAGAAAAGCAAGAGAAATAAGTGAAATTAGAATGCAACAGAAACATACCGAATTTCTTCAAAGCCAGCAACAAAGAATTTCCCTTCGTACTTTAAAAGAGATACAACAAACGGAGAAAATTAAACAATTAAATATCATTCTTAAAGCAGATGTAAGAGGTTCTATTGAAGCAATCTCCGATGCTCTGGAAAGAATGAATACAGAAAATGTTCATTTAAATATTGTTCATAAAGGGGTAGGAGGAATAACAGATTCAGATGTGTTATTAGCAGCAGCATCAAATGGAATTATAATTGGGTTTAATGTCAAACCTCAAACCTCTGCTGAAAACCGAGCAAAAACCGAAAAGGTTGAAATTCGTATCTATAGAGTAATATATGAAATTATAAATGATATTAGAAATGCTTTAGAAGGGCTTCTTCCAGTTGAAACTAAAGAAAATATACTTGGAAAACTTGAAGTGCTTAAAACCTTCAGAATCTATAAGGTTGGAACTGTAGCAGGTGCTGTGGTTAAAGAGGGGAAAATTCTAAAAGATGCAAAGATACGAGTAGTAAGAGATAATATTATCATTCATGAAGGGCGTATTAATTCTTTAAAGAGATTTAAAGATGATGTAAGTGAAGTAAAAGAGGGATTTGAATGTGGAGTAAGTATTGCAAATTTCAATGATATAAAAGTAAAAGACATTTTGGAAGTATTTGAAGTAGAAAAAATCCAAAAAAAACTTGAATTTCAATAGATGTTTGTAAGTTTTGGTACAATTTCTTTATATATACCTTTTATTCACTCTTTAAAGGAGAAAAGAAATATCATAAGAAGCATAAAGGATAAAGTCTCTCTGATGAATGTTTCATTAGTAGAGGTAGACCTGTATCATAAATGGCAGGTTGCAACATTAGTTTTATCGTTTGTCAGAGATAAAGAAAAAGAGATAAAATCATTACTAAATAAAATTGAAGAATTAATAGTAAAAAATTACTGTGTAGAGATAAAAAAATTTTCTTTTAATATAGAGAAATTATATGAAGATAATGAATAAAAGAGCACAAAAAGTGGCTCATTTGCTTCAAAAAGAAATAAATAAAATACTGAGAA
>CAYYAU010000125.1:0-4199 GCA_964469765.1 uncultured Clostridia bacterium
AACTAAAGAAACTACCTAAAGAAGAGGCTGAGAGGTTTAAAAAATATATAAAAGGTGGTTTCTGGAGGAACTTTTTAGTGAAGTATCCAGAAAGTAACCAGATGCAGAAGAAAATGCTTTATGTAAGTGATAAGATAGATACAATTCTTTATAATACAGAGATTCACTCATTATTCAATAAAAATAAAAACAACAGTAACTCTCCTTCCCCTTTAACAGAAGCATTAGAAGAATTATGGAAAGGCCAGTGTAACTGTCCTTATTGGCATGGAGTTTTTGGGGGTCTTTATTTACCACATTTAAGAAGAGCCATTTATTCGCATCTTATAAAAGCCGAAACAATTGCTGATAAATATCTTCATCCCGACTCTGAATGGTTAGAGATAAAACAGTTAGATTACGATTGTGATGGGAGAAGTGAGATTATTGTATCGTCTCCAAATTTAAACTGTTATTTTAAAGATGTTGGTGGAAGTATGTTTGAACTTGATTATAAGAAGAATCTTGTAAATTTAATAAATATAATGACACGAAGAAAAGAATCCTATCATATGAAGATAATTAAGTCAGCATTATTCTCAGAAGATAAGGTTGTATCTATTCATGATGCAAATAAGGTAAAGGAAAGAGGACTTGAGAAACATCTTCATTATGATTGGTATACAAGAAGTAGTCTGATTGACCATTTCCTTCATCCAAATACAAAGTTAGAAGAGTTTGTCAGGTGTCAATACGGAGAGCAGGGAGATTTTGTTAATCAACCTTATCACTATAAAATCAATAAAAACAGTATTAAATTTACAAGAGATGGGTTTGTATGGGTAAATGATTTCTTAAACCCTTTAAAGTTAGAAAAAGAGATAATTTTCTCAAAAGAAAATAATGGGATATTTATAAAGTATTTTCTTACTAATACATCTCATAGAGAAATTCAGGTATGGTTTGCTGTTGAATTCAATTTCTCTTTCACATCAGCTGACGATAAGGATTGTGTGTATTATATCCCTGGAGAGGATTTAAAGAATAATAGATTTAAGTGTATTGGTGAGAAAAAGAGTATCTCTACTTGGGGAATGTTTGATAAATATCAGAATGTTGATATATTGTTAGAGTTCTCCCCTCCTGTGACAGTATGGTATTTTCCTATAGAGACAATTTCTGAAGGAGATGTGGCATATGAAAGAGTTTATCAGCAGTCCGTTATTCTTCCAAATATTAAGGTATTTTTAGCACCACAAGAGAAATGGGCATATTCTATAAACCTTAAAATAAGGGATATATGGCAGGAAAAATAATATTTATAAGTGTATTGATAGCCTTATTTGATTTAGATAATTTCAGTTTAGCTCAAATAAAGATTTCAAGACCTATTATCTGCGGTCCAATAGTTGGTTTTGTGACTGGAGACCTTTTTACAGGAATAAGTATTGGTATACTTTTTGAACTTTTTTTATTACATTTGCTTCCTTTAGGAGCTGCAATCACCATTAGTCCTCCATTTATTACAATGATTACCATTTCTCTTATGAGGTTTATTTCGCCAGGAGGTTTTAATCCAGCTGTTAGTGTATTTTTGATTGCAGTGGTATTTCCTATAGCCTTGATATTTTCATCAATAGAGGTTTTTCAGAAGAAGGTTATTAACAAAAGAATTACTTACTTCTTGGATAAAACAGTTGAGAAAGGGCTGTTTAATAATATAGAAAAAGCAACCTATTTTGGTGTTGTTTTAAATTTTTTAAGGACATTTATTTTTTCATTATTAACTATATTTTTAGGGATAAAAATTTTACCTAAATTATTTATTCAATTATCTTTCTTACATCGTTTTTTTGAAAAAACATACCCATTCTTATTTGCTATTGGGATTGCGGTAAGTTTTAACACATTTCTTTTTAAGATAAAGAAGGGGGTAAAATAATTATGAAAAAAGAAAAAGGCATTGCATTTATAACCACAATTGCTTTGATGGTTGTATTATCTATTTTGGGAGTTGCAATGGTGCTTTTAAGTAGATATGAAACAGGTAATGTTGTAAGAAGTGTGGTTTCTGAACAGGCGTTTTACATTGCTGAGGGAGGAGTTGAGTGGGCTATTAGTCAATTAAAGTCTGACCCAGATTATACCGGTGAAACAGCGAGTTTAGGTGATGGGGAGTTTACAGTTGTTGTAACATCTTTAGGGGATGACCGGTACAGAATTGATTCTACAGGTAGAGTTCCTGCAACTAACCCAAAGGCTACAAGAAAGATAGAGGCTGTAATTCAAAGAAACCCAGGTGTTCCAGAAGAGGTCTGTAGAGCTGGTGGAGATGGAATAAGAGTAAATGATGCAACAACAATTGTTGGAACTCTAAAAGCAGCGGGTTTAATAACAGTAAATGCCACCACAAATATTGTTCAGGATGAAAATGGTAATGGTAATGTTTACGCCTGTCTACAGCATCTTTTTGATTGGGGATGGGGTTCAATGGTTGTGAATGCTCCTTTGAATATGGCATCCACTGCAAAGGTAAGAGCACGATGTCTTATTTTTGGTAAAAGTAATATTACAGGAACAACAGATATACAAGAGTGGTATGTTGGTCCTGAAACATCTCCTATGAGCTTTCCTTCAGTTGATGAGGATGAACTTACTGATGGAGCTGTTCAACATCCCGAGACCACGCCTCCTGACCCATTGGACTTAAATGGACAGGTTCATGAGTTTACTGCTTCCGCTGGGTGGGGAGGAGACTATTTAGAGTTTGGGGTTGTTAACGGCACAGGAACAATTGCTGCAACTGGAGGAAAGAAGGTTGCTTTTAATGCAAATCTTGGCACCACAACATGGAGACAGCCATTAAATGTATGTGTGTTTAATGTGAGTTGGCTTGAGTGGAAGGACCTTGTTTTTAATAGCACCAGCACCTATATAACAGGTTTTTTGTATGGTGAGAATATGCTTCAGATAAACTCTAATCAAATATTTGATTTTGAAGGCACCATTGAGGTATCAGCCTGGTCAGTAATTGCTCCAGCGATAGAAATAAATGGAAACACATTTATTAAATGGGCATCTCTTGATTACCCACCTCCGGGACTTCAACATGTTAATGTAGATATAATCTCCTGGAAAGAAGAATAGAAGGTATGAAAGATGTTTTTAATTGAAAAAGTAAGAAAATGGATTGAAAAAGTGGAGTCTTCATCCATTCCTGTTTACTATTGGATTACTTCCTTCTTGTCAATTGTGTGGTTAAGAAACTTTTTAGAAGGAGCACTTAAAACCCCACGGACTATAGGCCTTGATATAAATTTTAAGGTTTCTGTTCTGAGGTTTTTTGACCACTATTTCCTTTCATATCTTTGTATCTTTGTGTCATTCTTGATTCTGTTGCATCTTCTTACAAGAGAAAAAATATATAAAATAATAAAAGTTAGTCTTATGTATTTTATATTAATAATTTTTGTTCCAATCATTGATTTCTTTTTTTCTTTTGGTCAGGGTCTTAACATCTATTATGTAAAGGCAATAAAACAATCCTTTTTTGTTTTTATAAACTGTTTTAATCCATTTGTTTCTATTGCTGGTGTAACACCTGGGGAAAGGATTGTTGTTTTTCTTATTTGTATAGGAGCATCTCTTTATGTATTTTGTAAAACAGAAAATAAGTTAAAAGGATTATTATCCTTTTTTATAAGTTATTTTATTATCTTTTTCTATTCAAGCTTTTTAGCATTCTTTTCTTCCTTATTAAAGTTTGTTTCTCCTTTGGGAGGTTCTGGAAAGACACCATTTAAGAATATTTTCTTTACTAAGGCATTGGTTAGTTCCTTTGATGAGAAGGTTGCTATCTTATACTTAATTGTTTTGGTGTGTCTGGTGAGTTGGTTATACTGCTTAGTTGATAAAAACAAATTTATAGCGATAATAAAAAATATAAGAATAATAAGACTCCTATTTATAGAAATCCTTTTAATCTTTGGGTTTGTGTTAGGTTATCTTCATACTGATAAAATAATTACTCATCCATTTGATATAATAGGAATGTTAGCATTAGTGATATCTATTGTTTTTCTTTGGTTATGTTGTGTTTTTTTAAATGATATTGAAGATATGGAAAGTGATAAGATTACAAATCCATCAAGGCCTTTAGTAAAAAGGATATTTTCAAAAAAAGAGTATGGCTTTCTTATAGTAATATTTCTTTTGTTTTC
>CAYYAU010000126.1:0-4159 GCA_964469765.1 uncultured Clostridia bacterium
ATTGATAGGCTTACCCACTCCCCCAAAGACTTCTACTACTTAAGGGAGATTTTTGAAAAGTACAAAGTTGATTTTATCTCAATTACCGAAAGATTTGATACCTCTACTCCAGCAGGAAGGCTCTTAAGGAACATAATGTTAACTTTTGCCCAGTTTGAGAGAGAGTTAGCAAGTGAAAGGATAAGATATTACAGAGAGCACAAAAAGGAATGTGGAATGGTGGAATTATTCCCTCCCCGGGTAGGTTATCCTACGCTAAGCATCCTACCTTGAAACTTCGGAATGGTTCTGCTTTACTGGAATATCGGAAAAGCAATTAAGGAAGAACTAATGAAGTCAAAAAGGGCTGAATATGGAAAACAAATTGTGCAATCATTGTCTGCACAATTAACTCAAAAATATGGCAAAGGATTTGCTGAACAAAGTTTGTGGCATATGGTTAAGTTTTATGAGATTTATCCAATTCTCTCCGCAGTGCAGAGAGAATTACAGGGGTTGTCTTGGACACATATTAAATCCATTATTTATCTCAACGATGACTTAAAAAGAAAGTTTTATGCAACCTTATGCCAGAAAGAACACTGGAGCACGCGCACCCTTGATGAAAGAATAAGTAGTATGCTTTATGAAAGGACCGCGTTATCAAAATTGCCAGAAAAAACTATAGAGATACAATTAAAAGAATTGAAAGAAAAAGACAAGATGACACAGGAATTGGTTTTTAGAGACCCTTATGTTCTGGATTTTTTGGAACTGTCGGATACTTATAGCGAGAAGGACTTAGAAAGTGCGATATTGAACGCATTAGAAAAATTTATCCTTGAATTGGGAAAGGATTTCTACTTTGTAGCAAGGCAGAAGAGAATTACTCTTGATAATATAGATTACTATATGGATTTGGTCTTCTATCACAGGAAATTAAGATGTTTTGTTGTGATTGATTTGAAACTGGGTAAATTCAGAGCCGAATATAAAGGGCAGATGGAACTCTATTTAAGATATTTAAAAAAATATGAAATGGAGAAAGACGAAAATCTACCGATTGGTATTATTCTTTGCACCGAAAAGGGTAAAGAGCAGATTGAATTGTTGTTTTTACAAAAAGATAGAATAAAAGTTTCAGAATATTTAACAAAATTGCCACCAAAAGAATTATTTGCTGAAAAATTACATAAGGCAATACAAACTGCTCAATTGGTATTGAAAGAAGATAAATAATATGCTTAAGTTAAAATTTGACTCCAAGTTAGATTTTCAGATTGATGCGATAAATTCAGTTGTAAATTTATTTAAAGGACAAACCAAGAAACCTTTTGATTATACTTTCCAAATCGTTCCTAATTTATTAGACCTTACAAAAGAAAGAATTCTTGAAAATTTGCAAGAAGTTCAAAATAAAAATGAACTTCCTTTATCTAACAGAGACGATTTAAAAGAACCTTATAATTTTACTATTGAAATGGAAACAGGGACTGGTAAGACTTATGTTTACTTAAGAACCATTTTAGAATTGAATCAGAAGTATGGCTGGACAAAATTCATTATTGTAATCCCATCAGTTGCTATAAAAGAAGGGGTCTTAAAAACATTAGATATTACAAAAGAGCATTTTAAACAAGTTTATGATAATTTACCTTATACATATTTTCCTTATAAATCAGATAATTTGGTAATGGTTAGAATGTTTGGGCAGGATACAAATTTACAAATTATGGTTATTACAAGAGATGCTTTTAATAAGGATATAAATATAATCCATAATGTTCATGATAAAATGGGAGATAAACCAATTGAAATTATCAAAAAGACAAATTCTATTGTTATCCTTGACGAACCTCAAAAGATGGGTGGTGAAGCAACTCTTTGGGGTTTGTCCGAGTTGAACCCACTTTTTGTTTTACGTTACTCTGCAACACACAAAGATATTTATAATCTTGTTTATAAACTAACTCCTTATGATGCGTATAACTTAGGGCTTGTTAAAAAAATAGAAGTTCTTTCCATTACAGAAGAAGGAGACCCAACCAGTAAAAAAATTATTTTAGATAGAATAGAATCAACCTCAAGTGGGTTAAGGGCAAAAGTCAAAGTTTTTGCTAATACAGAAGATGGTATAAAGTTTAAAACAATAACAATTAAACACGACGATGACTTAGAGAAGAAAACCAATAATCCTTATTACAGGGGATTTATTGCAAGTGAAATAAACAAAGGTGCAGGGTATATCTCTTTTTCTAATGGTGTGAAAATTTATGAAGGAAAATCTTCAATAGATGAAGATGAGATAATTCGTTTTATGGTAAGGGAAACGGTAAGGGAGCATTTGGATAAAAAAAGACAGTTAAATCCAAAAGGGCTTAAGGTATTGAGTTTGTTTTTCTTAAACAGGGTTGATGATTACCTATTAGAAGACGGAATTGTCCGACGGATGTTTGAAGAAGAATTTAACAAACTCATTAAGAATGGATTTAAGGAATTTTCAAATTTAGATGTAAAGAAGGTTCATAGTGGCTATTTTTCAAAAATGAAAAGGGATAAAAGTATTGAGGAAGACGAATCGGCGTATGATTTGATTATGAAGGACAAAGAAAGATTGCTTTCATTGGAAGAACCTGTTGAGTTTATTTTTTCTCATTCTGCATTAAGAGAGGGTTGGGATAATCCAAATGTATTTAATATCTGCCCCCTTGCTTATTCTTCGTCAGAGATTAAAAAGAGACAGGAAATTGGTAGAGGTTTAAGATTGCCTGTTGACCAATACGGAAATAGAATTCAGGATAGAGATATAAATTTATTGACCGTCGTCACAAACGAAAGTTATAGGGAATATTTAGAAAGATTGCAGATAGAATACCGAGAAGAAGCGGGAATTGAACCACCACCTGTTGAAGAAAGGAAACAAAGAGTAAAGATAAAACGAAAGGACGATGTTATTCAAGGGGATTTATTTAAAAATTTGTGGAATAGAGTATCTCCGAAGGCAAAATATATTGTAAATTTAGACGATGGTAAATTCATAAAGCAATGTATTAAAGAAATACAAAAAATTGAGATAAAAGAACCAGAAATAAGCATTAAAAAAGTTAGAGTGGATAAAATCAAATCCGATGAAATTGAGGAAGAATTTGTCAGAGAGGCATCAGAAAGAACGGCAATAATCAAGGTTTTTAATCTCATATCCTATATTGAAAGAGAAACCAGTTTAACTAAAAGGACAGTATTCAAAATATTGGAGGGGGCTAAAAATCTTAATCTTTTGTTTTTGAATCCACAAAAATATGCAGAAAAGGTTATAGGGGTTATTAAAGAGTGTAAAAAAGAATTTGAAGTTGAGGATATTAAATATGTTAATGTAGGAGAGAGTTACAATGTCGGTCTTCTAAGAGAGGAAGTGGCAAGTTATGGCAAATATGTATTAAAAGTACAAAAATCAATTTATGATGGGATAATTAAAGAATCAAATATAGAGGAAGAGTTTGCTAAGGCACTTGATAAAGACTCCCGGATAAAATTATTCATAAAACTATCTGAGTGGTATTCAATAGAAACACCAGCAGGAAATTACACACCCGACTAGGCGATTGTGGTAGAAAAAGTTCAGAATGGTGTAACTTCCGAAAAAATTTACTTTATAGTTGAAACTAAAGGAACTAATAACATTTATGAATTGAAACCTGAAGAAAAAATTAAGATAAGAAGTGCCAGAAAGAGGTTTGAACTTATAAGAGATTCAAAATTTGTGGCACCAGTTAAGGATTTTGATAGGTTTGCGAAGGAGTGGTAAGAGAAACTCTAAATTACCTGATTGTTATAAAAACCGCCACTGACCAGCGATTTTGATAGAGGGGATTTGACCAGAACGAGATAGTTTATAGATGGTATGTTCATCCATCTGAAGATATTCAGCGACTTGCTTGACTGTCATTATTTCCTTTTCTTTCTCCTTCATAATCTAACCTTTTTATTCTATATTTTATCAAACCACAAAATTTAATAAAATAATACAAAATAAACCAATAGATGTCAACCTTTTTCTGATTTTAGGGTGGTGAGTGGAGAAGATTCCTTTTTCTGTTTTGACGAAGTCAAAACACCTCTCTGCCGACAGGCAGGTAGGCTGACGAAAGCACTTGCCTTGAGGAGGCTTTTTTATTAAGAT
>CAYYAU010000127.1:0-4154 GCA_964469765.1 uncultured Clostridia bacterium
TTTAAAAAACTTGCTAAACTATCGCTCAATCCACTTATTAGTCCTATAGCAATACCTCCTCCTCCTATAGATGCAATAAAAAATGGGAAAATGGCCATAGTCATTTCACTACTTATATCGTTTATAAAACTTACCAATGATAAAAGGATTATATTTAATGGAAGTTTAGCAAAGTTTAATTTCATAATTTTTCTTTCAAGGTTTTATAATTGGACTGTGTCAAAAAATAAATTCTCTTTAGGATTATGGGTATTCCTAATAAAAATGGAAAGATAACTTTATAAATACTTTCATTAAAATGTAAAGCTAATAATGGACAAAGAAAGTATCCAAATAAAGGACCGATATCAATGGTTGTAATTTCCTGTAACTTAGGAGGAAGGTATTTCCAAAAGTAGGTTATCATTAATCCAATACACAAAGAAATAAATGCTTCAATTGGTATCACATATAACAGTATGCCAATAGAACTGGCTAATCCGTTTCCACCTTTAAAATGAAGAAATATTGACCAGTTATGGCCACATACCACAGCTATTGCAATAAAAATTAAGCTTAAGCCGGAGATGCCAAATCTCTGCGCAATAATAATAGGAATAATGCCTTTCAAAACGTCCAATAATATTGTTACTATACCATATGGTTTTCCTAATAACCGAGAAACATTCCTAGCTCCTGCATTTCCAGTACCTAAATTAAATATACATTCTTTTCTTTTCCATTTTGTAATTAAATATGCGGAGGAAATAGAACCAACTATATACGAAACAAATAAAAGTAAAATAAACATTTCTTCTTTAACTTTATACTTCTGATTTTTAACAAATATTAATTAAGTTGCTACTTTAAATCTGCCTAATATACTATTTACAAATCCTTACTTCCACATTTCTTGATACATATAATAAACCTTTCTTATCTGTCTCAAGAATGGACTACTCTTCCCATCCCCTTGAGAACAAACTCCTAACCATTCTTCATAAAGCCACCCATCGGGGAAAGGACCTTTAAATCGTGGTTTCTCATCATGAATAGATGGATTTGATGCTTTCCACCATTCATCAGTCCACTCAAAAATTACACCACCTATAGCATTCCCTTCACCTAAACCATAAGAGTTATTCTCTATATCCTCCCAACATCCCCAATGATACTCTGCTTGTTCTTTTTCAGCAACTTCTGAACTCTTCCCTTTATGATAAGCAGGGCATCCGTACTCTGTAATTAAAACAGGTTTATCACATAACGCCTTCACCGACTCCCATAGACTCTGGCCAAATCCAATTTTTCCTCTATAACTGTTTAAACCATATATATCAACATCCGGACAGTACTTTGCAAAAAGATCTAAATACAGAACATCACCATTAGAAATTGCTACAGGACGAGATGGATCAATCTCCTTAATCTTTTTTGCAACTTCATTAACAAACGAATAATATACTTCAGGATAATCAGGTGCATTACACGCAACTCCATAATTATTCTCATTACCTAAAACCCACATTAAAACGTATGGTTCATCCTTATATTCATTTACCATCTCTAAAACAGAATTTATCATATTTTTTCTATGTTTTTCATTTCTATAATCACATCCTGTAGCCCAAGAACAATTAGCCCCAACAGTGTACATTCCTAAATAATCACCCATTAACACCATAATACCATAATTCTCATATAAATCCCTTAACAATTCCTTGTCAAATCCATGATGGTAAAGCCTAACAGCATTTACTCCCATATCTTTCATTAATTGGAAGTCTCCTACAGTTGGTTCATCTGTATCCTGGAGATTATTTCCATTTTTATCAACCCACGCATCATAAGGGCCATCGGCTTTTCCATTATTATTATAATCAGCTAACATCCAGTCCTTATACACACATAATGTCCCCTCATCTGGAGAAAGACTCACCTTATTAGGAGTGTATGCAACAGCCTTTATTAAAGTAGGTTTTCCATTTATTTTTAACTGCCAATGTCTATTCTCATACTGAACTAAAGTGATATTTTTGTTACCAATACTCTTTACAACATTTAAATTAGATAAATTCTCTCTTTTTTGTATAAATGGCGAACTAAGTTTTATAAGTTTTCCAGGATTAACAACAAACACATCATTTGAGGGGTCATTATCAAAGCCATTTTTTATAGTCATTTTTCCATTTATATATTTTATTTTAAGATTCGGGTTTCTTCTACAAAGCATATATATTCTATCCATAGCGACCCGTGCAGGATACCATGGGGTATGAAAGAATGTCCAGTCAAATGTCTTTGGATAATGAACAACTAATGCATAATAAGCCTTTATTGCCTGTTTTATTAACCCGTATTTCTCCAATGCTAATGCTGTAAAATACATCTTAATTCCAATAGGGACATTTATAATTTCTCCATTTACTTTTTCTTTTGTCTTAGTAGTTGCCCATTTATAAAAACAAAGGGACTGTTCACTCTTATCTCTATGCACAAACTTCCAAGGGTCTCCTTCCAATTTTCCTTTTTTCTTTAGCCTTTTATATGTAGGGTCTTTATAAATTAATTTTTCATCTGGATAAATCCCCTCACCTACTGCTTTTATTAAGCCTTTTTTATCCTTTATTACATACTTATAAGAGGAAGTCCCAACACCTATAAACTTCCCATACTTTTCATAATCTACAATCTCTTCTTCTCCAGGATTAGCAATAAAGTTTTTTACATTTGTCTGAGAAAATACTAAACTGGCTGCAACAAAAAGAATACAAAACAAAAAAAGATTTTTTTTCATACGCATCTCCTTTCTAAACGCAGATTGCATATATTCCAGGAAAAGTTATTAGTTCCATCCCTAAATGGATGTAAGCAATCTTTCTCAAAGACAATCTGCGTAGTATTTATTTTGTAGAAACTTCAATATTGTATGTCCTTACACCAACAGGTTCTATTGTAAGGAGAAGGTTTTTTAACACAACTAAATAACAATAATCCCAATATAATTAGTCCAATTATAAATGATATAATTTTCACTTTTTACTTATTTCCTCCTCTTTAACCTTTTGAACATCCTTTGCCACTTGTATAGGTGTTTTCTCACCTATAATAATTGATTGAATCCCTTTATCAAATGTCTCTATTACCCTTGGAAACTCAGCAACCGGATATGTTCTCGGGTGGGTAGTGTTATGCATATCATCCAGAAACTGAGAAAGCACTTCTGGGATTTCTTTACCACAGTATTTATTTGAAGGAAGATTTTTTGTTTCTTTAGCTAAGAATATCTGCTGTTTTTTATCAGTAATCCATTTTAAGAACTTTATGGCATTCTCTTTATTTAAAGAGTTTTTATTGACCATAAATGAAGACCCAGCACCACCCCATATAAGTACTGGATATTTACTGTCAGTAAGTGGCGGTGGTGGTATAACAGCATAATCAAGATTCGGATTCATTCCAGCGTAGACATTCACTCCCCAGGACCCATTAAATGCAAAAACAGCTTTTTCATTAGAAAACATCTGTTCAGCAGTTTTATTTATCATTGTAACAATTCCTTTAGCAAGGATACCACTGTCTCGCATTTTAGCAAAAAGTGTAAACACCTTTATCCAATCAGAGTCTGTATAAGGCACCTTCCCTCTGATTGTATCAATTACCTTCTTTTCTCCCATTATGTTAAATGCATAGTTGCTTGCTAAACAATCTATCATCCATATCTCACCCCATCCACTCACAAATCCAACAAAATTCTTTCCTTTTAGTTTCTTTCCCACCTCAAGCAACTCCTCAAATGTTTTAGGAGGTTTATTAGGGTTATAGCCTAATTGACTGTACAACTTTTTGTTATAGAAAAGTTGTATATTCATTACATCTATAGGAACTCCATATATTCCTGGTTTAACGCCAAACTCATTGGCTTTACTAAACTCATTCATCTGAAGTGCCTTTTTAAAGAATCTATTTTTCCATTCAGAATTGTTTTCTTCCATATAGTTCGTTAAGTTAAACACATGACCACTTTTTATAAAACTTGCAAATACCCTTGATTCTCCTAAAATTCCATAAATATCAGGTAAAGTATCTGTTTGAGCAGCTGCAATAACCTTTTGAATGTAAGAAGATGTAGGTGCATAAAGTTCAAACCTAACTTTAACTCCTGATAGTTTTTC
>CAYYAU010000128.1:0-4125 GCA_964469765.1 uncultured Clostridia bacterium
TTAAGAATAAAAAGAGAGGGAATTTCTGATAAAAAATTAGAAAAAATTTTAGAATATAAAGTTGTAATTCATTCTAATAAGTCAAATTTTCAATTAAAAAACTGTATTTCAAATAAAAAATGGTTTATTGATCTGAAAGAAAGAGAAAAAATTATAGGATATTTAAATAAAACTGCACCTAATATTATGCAAAAGACTATTAATGAAGCTGATAAAATTTGTAAAGGAATTTTTAATATTATGGGAACTGGAGATAAAAAACTAAATCCATTAGATTGGCATTTAGATTTTAAATCAGGGTATAGATGGAGCCCTATAACTTATTATAAAGATATAAAGTATCCTGTTTTAAACTGGAAAGGTGCTGATATTAAGATTCCTTGGGAGATTTCTAGATTTAATTTTTTAGTTATTCTGGGAGAAGCTTATTTACTGACAGATGGTGAGAAATATACAGAAAAGTTTGTTTTTTTAATAGATGATTGGATTGATAAGAATCCAGTAAAACTTGGTTTAAACTGGACCTCAACAATTGAAGTAGGAATTAGAGTTGCAAATTGGATTTTGGCATTTCATTTTTTTAAGGATTCAAAGGTTATCTCAAATGAGTTTTTTATTAAATTTTTAAAAAGTATAATCTCTCATGGAAAATTTATTGAAAGAAATTTAGAATACACAGAGGGTTTAACTTCCAATCATTATTTAGCAGATATTGTAGGTCTTTTTTATATTGGTCTTTTTCTAAATGAATTTTCTATTGGGAAGAGATGGCTTACTTTTGCTAAGAATGAATTGGAAAAAGAAATTCTAAAACAGGTTTATCCTGATGGAATGGATTTTGAAGCGTCTACCTGTTATCATAGGTTTGTATTAGAACTTTTGTTTTATCCAGCCTTATTAGGTAAACTTAATGATATAAAATTTTCTAATGCATTTTTATCCCGACTTAGACAGATGTTTGATTTTGTTCTTTATACTTTAAAACCAGATGGCAAAATGTCTCAAATAGGAGATAATGATAGTGGCCACCTCCACACATTTGGAATTAAGAAAGATATTTTAGACATGAGATATCTTTTAAATATAGGAACTATTTTTTTTAATGAGAAAGGATATAAAATTAAAGAATTTGGTTTTTCTTCAGAGATTATATGGATTTTTGGTATAGAGGGGTTTAAAAAGTGGCAAGAATTAGAAAGCAGATCTATCAATAATATAAAAACTAAAGGTTTCTTAAATTCTGGGATATTTATTATAAGAGATAATAATAATTATATGGCGATTTCTTCAGGGCCGAATGGACAGAATGGGAATGGTGGTCATTGTCATAATGATAAACTTTCCTTTGAGCTTTTTATTGAAGGAGAAGATGTTATTGTTGACCCTGGGACATATATTTATACCGGTTTTCCTTCTGAAAGAAATAGAATGCGCAGTATATTTTCTCACAATACAGTAGTAATAGATTATAAAGAGCAGAACAGATTTCTTACTTTATTTTCTATGAGAGACGAAACAAAACCAAAACTTATTAAATGGGATAGTAATGATATTCAGGATTTATTTGTTGGTGAGCATTATGGCTATACACGACTATCCGATAGAATAATTCATCAAAGAACTGTTAAATTTAAAAAAACAGAAGAGGTTATTGAGTTTGAAGATAAGTTATATAACTTAAAAAATAAATTTTTAAAATCTCATTTATTTGTTTGGAATCTTGTTTTATCGCCAGCAGTTATATTTGAAAAGCCGAATATATTGTTTTTAAAAAATGAAAAGAGACTCTATATTCATTTTAATGAAGATATTAATATTTCTCAAGAAGAATGGATTTATTCTCCAGAGTATGGAGTTAAAATTTCCACAACAAAGTTATATTGGAGAAAAAAATCTTCAGTTCCTTTTGTATTTAAATGGTATTTAAAACCTTTAGACTGAATATATGATATTTTGCATTCTTAATGAAAAATTGTCTTGACTTTTTATATACCGATTTATCTAATAATTTAGAATTTTAACATTAAGGATATAGTTTTGAAGGAAATAAATTTGTGTTTTATTTCAGACGCTGGTTTGAATTCTACTGCTTTTAATTCTCAAGTGGCTACATTTCTTAAAGGTTTAAGTAATAATTTAAAGAATGTAGTATTAATTATTTTACAACAGAGGATTCCGTTTACTGGTATTCCCTATAGTCAGGAGAATATGAAGGAATTAAGAAAGAATTTTAATAGGGTAGAGACAATTTTGGAATTTCCACGGATTTTTAGATTTTCTTTGAATAATACAGCAAAAAAACTAAACAAAATTTTAAAAGCCTGCGATTGTAATATAATCTATGCTCACGGTGTTGCAGGGGGATATGTATCTCTTTTAGTAAAGAGAATGTTAGGTTTGAATATTCCAGTGGTTACAAGTCTAAGAGGAGTAGTAAGTGAAGAATTTTTATTGAATCAAAAAGAGGAAAATAATTTATTTAAAAAATTACTGCTTACAATACGAATAAAACAATTTAGAAAAATTGAAGATTATGTTATATCTAATTCCAATTTTCTATTTTGTGTTTCAAACAGGTTTAAAAGATATCTCCTAAATCTATATAAGATAAATGAAGGAAGAATAGATACTATTCCAAGTTTAGTAGATAGCAACAACTTTTTTTTTGATACCAAAATAAGAGAAAAAAAAAGAAAAGAATTAAATATCAAAGATAAAATTGTGTTTGTTTATAGTGGTAGTACAGTAAAATGGCAATTACCCGAGAAAGTAATAGAATTTTTCAGGAAAATAAAAGGTGAATTTCATAATGCATTTTTATTTTTTCTAACTAAAGATATTAAAAAGGCAAGGAGTTACTTATCTTATTTAAATGAAAATGAGTATCTTTTAAAAAGTGTTAATTATAATGAAATGTCTGAGTTTTTGAATGCGTCTGATATTGGAATTATTCTGAGAGAAAACAATATAGTAAATAATGTTTCTTCTCCTATGAAAATAGGTGAATATCTTTGTTGTGGCTTGCCATTGATTTTAACTTCAGGGATTGGAGATAGTGAGGGTATTGTAAAAGAGAGTGATTGTGGATATTTTATTAATTTAGAGTCAATGCATATAGAAAATTCAGTTTTAGAGGCATTAGTTAAATTGGATAGAAAGAAGATTTCTGAAATTGGGAAAAAACATTTTTCTATAGATAGTTATAAAGAAAGAATTATTTCTTATTTTAGAACTCTAACAAAGTGATTGTGAATTTTGATTCATACTTACAAATAGTATAATAGGAGAAAAGATATGAAAAAAAAGATTTTTATCCATCCATCTTCTTATGTTGAAAAGGATGTAAGAATTGGTCAAGGTACTAAAGTCTGGTATTTCTGTCATATAAGAAAAAAGGTTGTTATTGGTAAAAACTGTCAGTTAGGACAAAATGTCTACATTGATCCATATGTGAGAATAGGAAATAATGTTAAAATCGGTAATAATGTCTCGGTTTATAGGGGAGTTTCTCTGGAAGATGGTGTTTTTTGTGGTCCTTCTGTTGTTTTTACAAATGTTATTAATCCTCGTTCCTATTATCCAAGAAAGTTGAAAGAGTACAAAACGACCCTTGTGAAAAAAGGAGCAACTATAGGAGCAAATGCTACAGTGATTTGTGGAAATACGATTGGAGAGTTTTCCTTTATAGGAGCAGGTTCTGTTATAACTAAAGATGTTTTACCGTATGCGCTGGTGTATGGAAATCCAGCAAAACAGAATGGATGGATTTGTGAGTGTGGAGAGAAATTAGAGTTTAAAAGAAATAGAACAAAATGCAAAATATGTAAAAAGGGATATTTATTGAAGAATGGAAAGGTTAAAAGAGTTATTTAGAAAAGAAGAGAACACTATTATCGTTTTAGTTTTATTTTTTATAAGTTTTTTTGTTTATCTAAAAACACTTGCCCCAACAGTTCTATGGGGAGATAATGCAAGACTTTCAATGTTAGCTTTTGAACCTAAATTCAGGGTGATTATGGATTATCCATTACATAGTTGGTTTGGGAAAATATTTAGCATTATTCCTTTTGGAGAGTTTGCTTTTAGTCAGAATATAATGTCTGCATTTTTTGGAAGTTTAACAAT
>CAYYAU010000129.1:0-1536 GCA_964469765.1 uncultured Clostridia bacterium
CTATTATAATGATGATAAAGGGGAGTTTTTCTTCCTCACTCTTATTTTCATTGTAGACAAATATGTTTCTGCTTCCAAGTTTTGCAAATGCTTTATACCTTTTTTCCATCTCAGAGACACTCCATTTAAGTACATTTATAGCAGAACCAATGTCCACAACTACAGGTGTATATAAATGAGGAATACCGTTGTATTCCAGAAACTCAATCCTTTTTGGGTCAATAAGAATGAGCTTTATCATCTGAGGGGTAAATCTGTAAAGTAAACTCAAAATCATTGTATTAATTGAAACACTCTTACCAGAACCGGTGGCTCCTGCAATAAGTAGATGTGGTTGTTCAGTCAAGTCAATCACATAAACTTCACCTGTGACTGTTTTCCCTAAGGCCAAGGGAATAAAATAATTGGATCTTCTAAACTCCTCTGATTCAAGTAATCCTCTTAGGGGAACAATATTTAACTGTTTATTTGGCACTTCAATTCCTACAAGGGATTTACCAGGGATAGGTGCAAGGAGCCTAATAGTAGGAGACCTTAATGCTAAGGCAAGGTCCTTTGAAAGGTTATTAATACTACTTACTTTTGTTCCAGGAGCTATCTTTAAATCAAACCTTGTAACAGCAGGCCCCATTTGAATATTGGTTACCTCAGCTGTTATACCAAAATTCTTTAATGTTTCCTCTATTACTGATGCATTTTTCTGATACTCCTCTTTCTGAAAGCGTGTTGTTGATTCATCTATATTCAACAAATCAATAGGAGGTAGTTGATACCTTGCAATTGCTTGAGGTTTTACAATATTTTCGTGGTTCTTAGAAATCCGTTTTTCAGAAATGGCTGGTTTAGATTCTTTTGACCTTAAAGATGTTGGTTTTTTTTCTGTTATAATGGTTGAAGGTTTGATAATCTTTTTAGGGAATATCTTCTTTTTTAAACTCTTTACTGAATATATCCCACTTATAATACCTGTTAAGATGGTAATATCAAATATCAAAATGAGCGAAATGAGTAATATTGTAACTATTAAGATGTATGTCCCTAATCTTCCTAAAAATGGAACAAGGATACAATCAGAAAGAAAATCCCCACATAATCCACCAAAAAGTCTATCTGAATTTATGAGATTAAAAAAAAGTAGAGAATCAATAAATAAAAGAATAGTTCCTGTAAGAATAAATCTTTCTCTTTTAACCGAAATAGATAATAGATATTTAACACTATAAATCAGTATAATCCCTGCTAAGAGATAGGAAGAAAACCCAAAAAGGAAGAGAAATTTCTCATGAATAAAATCCCCTAATTTACCAATATAGTTATTATTAGAAGGAGAAACTAAACTTAATAGTATAAATATCCCTATCGTCAAAATAAAGATACTTTTTAGGATTTTTTCTAAGGATAATCTAACTTTCATATTAAAAAATTATAACAAATTGTTATAAGAAATACAACTGGAAAGTATATATCTTTATAACACTCCACTGAATAATTATATCCCAGAGCATATTTGAATAATGAACATAATTATAGACAAGC
>CAYYAU010000129.1:1546-4117 GCA_964469765.1 uncultured Clostridia bacterium
CTCTTTCAAGCTCATCCCAATTTTTTCCATACTTTAAATCAACTACTACAGGAACTATTAATTTTATTGCATTCTCCATTTCTTTTTTAATCCATTTTGCTTCTTCTTTTAACTTCTCTTCAGGTATTTCAAAAAGAAGTTCATCGTGAATCTGTAACAGTATCTTTACATTCCTCTTCTCTTCCTTAATTTTTTTAAATATCCTAAGCATTGCAACCTTAATAATGTCAGCCGATGTTCCTTGAATAGGCATATTGATTGCTGTTCGCTCTGCAGACCCACGCAGATTTAAATTTGAACTATTTATATCTGGTATATACCTTCTTCTCTCTAAAATAGTGGTGACATATCCTTGTTTTTTTGCTAACTCAATTGTATTTTCAATATATCTTTTTACTCCAGGATACTTACTAAAATACTTCTTTATATACTGTTTTGCTTCTTCAACAGGTATTCCTAAATCCTGAGAGAGACCATACGAACTCATCCCATATGAGATACCAAAATTTACCACTTTAGCGACTCTTCTCATTTCAGGTGTAATATACTCTGTAAGGAACAACTCCTTTGCGGTTTTATCATGTATATCCTCATTATTCTCAAAGGCATTGATTAAATTCTTATCTTCTGAAATATGCGCTAACACCCTTAAATCAATCTGGGAATAATCAGCAGATAGAAACAAATTCCCTTGTTCAGGAATAAAGGCATGCCTAATTTTTCTTCCTAATTCGGTTCTTATAGGGATATTCTGTAAATTGGGATTAAAAGAAGAAAGCCTTCCAGTAACAGTGCCTGTTTGGTCAAAAGATGTGTGAATTCTTCCTGTTTTAGGATTTATAAGCTCAATTAGATTTAAGGTATAGGTTGAGTTAAGCTTTTCAAGTTGTCTATACTCCAAAATAAGTCTCGGTAAAGGATGTATACCAGATAGTATCTTTAAGACATCCTCAGCAGTTGAACGACTACTTTTCTTAGTTTTTTTTAATGAGGGAAGTTTTAATTTCTCAAACAAGACAGAAGAAAGTTGTTTTGGTGAATTTATATTAAATTTCTCTCCTGCTTTTTTATAAATATCTTCTTTGAGTTTTTTAATTTTTTCTTTAAGTTCTTCTGAAAATTTATATAAATAATCTTTATCTACTCTTATTCCATTTATCTCCATATCTGCCAAAACATAAATTAGGGGCATCTCTATGTTAAAAAAAAGGTTGTCCAACCTCTTTTCCTCAAGAGATTTAACCAATTTAAAAAAAACCTTTAATACAACCTGAGTTCTTGAACAATGATATCTTGCAATATTATTTTGGTTCATTATTTCTTCATGTAAATTAAGTGGTTTTCCTAAATAGTCCAAAGAAAGATTCTCTATATCAAAAGAGTTTTTAGTTGATTCAAGTAAATAATAAGCGAGCTTACAATCAAAATGTATGCCTTTTAAATCAATACCATTATCTTTTAATAAATTGATAGAACTTTTTAAATCATACCCTATCTTCTTTATCCTTTCATTTTCAAAAATATGTCTTAGTTCTTTTAATGCAGTCTGTTTCTCTATAAAACCATTAAATAAATCCTTTTTAAAAGGTGTAAAAAAATTTTCTCTCTCTGTAGAAATACTTAATCCATCCTCTATAATAAAAAATGAAAATAAATTGGTTTTCTCTATCTTATCAATAAGACTCTCTAATTGACCTGAATTACTAACAATTTTATAATCTATCTTTTCTTCTTTAAACTCTATATCTTTTAGTAAAGTTTTGAAGCCAAGTTTAATAAATATATCAATAATTTTCTTTGAGTGAAAAGGTCTTAATCTACAAGCATCCATGTCTACTGTAATAGGAGCATTTTTCTGTAAAAGAATCAAATCTTTTGATAAATATGCATCTTCTTTATGTTGTTGAAGCTTTTTTCTTAGAGATTCTTTTATCTTATCAAGATTATTAAAGATGTTATCTAACGAACCAAACCGTAAAATTAACTCATTTGCTGTTTTTGGTCCCACCCCCTTTACACCAGGGATGTTATCAGAACTATCTCCAATTAATGAATAATAATCTACTAATTGTTCAGGAGTAAGACCCATTGTTTCTTTAAGATTATCTTTAGTATAAACCATATTTTTTGGTTCATTAAGAACATTTATATTCTTATCTATTAACTGTAAAGCATCCTTATCTCCTGTAACAATAACAATTTCAATATCCTTCTGTTTTAATTGTTCAATAACTGTAGCAATTAAATCATCCGCTTCGTATCCCTGTTTTGTAAATGTCTGAATTTCAAATGCCTTTACTATCTGGTGAGTTAAAGGAATCTGAACCTTAAGTTCATCTGGAGCTTTTTCTCTATTTGCCTTATATGGTGCAAACTTTTTATGTCGGAAGGTTGGCCACGGAGAATCAAAACATACCGCAAGATAATCTGGTTTTTCCTTATTAACAATCTTAAGAAGCATTCTCGTAAAACCATAACATGCATTAACTGGAGTTCCATCAGGAGCATTAAGAAATGGTAAGGCATGAAAAGCCCTATGTATATAACTATTCCCATCTATTATATAAAATC
>CAYYAU010000130.1:0-4113 GCA_964469765.1 uncultured Clostridia bacterium
ATATTTTTACTTATTACTCCAATTGATTCTACAGGGACACATTTAAAGGCATTGGCAAAGATATCACGCCTTCTTAAAGATAAGTTTTTTAGGCAGGCACTAAAACAAGCAAAGGATGCAACAGAAATCATTAAGATTATAAAAGAAGAAGATGTATATTAATGAATAACCTAAAGTTTATCATTATTACAGGTATCTCTGGAGCCGGTAAAAGTCAAGCAATCAATCATTTAGAAGACTTAGGCTTTTTTTGTATTGATAATTTACCAACAACACTTATACCTAAATTAACAGAAATCTATCAACAGAGCACACCATCCAAAAAACCAATTGTTTTAGGGATTGATGTTAGAGAAGGTGACCTTCTTGATGAGCTTTTTTCCTCTTTAACCCAATTGAAAGATAATGGTTTTGAGTTTCAGATAATATTTCTTGATGCTAATGATGAGACTCTAATTAGACGATTCAGTGAAACTAGACGTAAACACCCCTTAAAAGAAAAAGAAAAGACAATTATAGAAGCGATTAAAAAAGAAAGAAAACTACTCTTAAAGATAAAGGAGAAGGCTGATAAGATTATAGATACATCCAATCTTACTCCAAAGGAGTTTAGAGAAAGGATACTCTCAATCTTTCAGACCATTTCTACTTCAACCGAAATTTCAATAATGATTATTTCATTTGGGTATAAATATGGTATTCCTCAGGAATGTGATATAATTTTTGATACGCGATTTTTAGCGAACCCATTTTATATTGAAACTTTAAAACTCCTTGATGGAAATGATAAAGAGGTTATTAATTTTTTATTAAAGAAAAGAATTACACGCAGATATATAAAAAAGTGTAACGAGATATTAAATCTCACTATTCCATATTTCATAAAAGAAGGAAAATCATATCTTACAATAGGTGTTGGCTGCACAGGTGGAAGACACAGGTCTGTTGTTATTTCTAATGAGTTAAAAAAATCTTTAGAAAAAAAGTATTTTGTTCAAATAAAATATAGAGACATTGAAAAATGAAAAAATTCTTTTGGCTATATCCTGGAATAAGAATTAAAAGGTGGATAATTCTGATTTTTTTTGGTGCTCTAATTTTTGGGTTTGGATTTTATCTTATTTTTATAAGAGGTTTTTTTCTTTTAGGAATTGGTTTTATAGTGCTTGCAGGGATTACAGTCATTTATGGTGTTTACTTTCTATTAAAGTATTTTATTAGAGTTGTTGCTCCATATGAAAATAGAAAGTCTGTAGAAGTAGCATTTAAGGATTACTATTTAAAAAAGAAAACAAGAATTGTTGCTATAGGAGGGGGAACAGGTCTTTCAAGCTTACTTAATGGAATTAAGGAGTATACCGGTAATGTTTCTGCTGTTGTAACAGTAATGGATGATGGAGGCAGTTCCGGAAGGTTAAGAAGAGAGTTCAATATCTTACCCCCTGGCGATATAAGGAACTGTTTAGTTGCGTTAGCAAAAAAACAACCATTAATGCAGAGGTTGTTTCAATACAGATTTAAAGAAAAAGGCGATTCTGCGAGCATTAAGGATGAAAATCTAACAGGACACACATTTGGTAATCTTTTTATTACTGCTATGACAAATATAACAGGAAGTTTTCAGCAAGGCGTTTCTGAAGCAAGTAAAGTGCTTGCTATAGCAGGTAAGGTGATTCCTTCTACATTGGAAAATGCTGTGCTCTGTGTAGAATTACAAGATGGAAATATAGTTGAAGGAGAAACAAATATTTCAAAGAGTTCAACACCAATAAAAAATGTGTTTCTTAAGCCGTCGGATATACAGCCCAACCCTGAATCAATAGAAGAGATTAGTCGAGCTGAGGTTATTATTTTGGGTCCAGGAAGTCTCTATACAAGTATTATCCCTAATCTGCTTATAAGAGGCATCAAAGAAGAGATTAATAAATCTTCTGCTTTAAAGATTTATGTTTGCAATATAATGACACAACCAGGAGAAACAGATGGTTATTCTGCTTCAAAGCATTTAAATGAAGTAGAGAGATATTTAGGTTCTAATGTGGATTACATTATCGTAAATGTAGAAAGTATTCCAGAACCATTATTAGAAAGATATAGACAACAGAATGCCTTTTCGGTAGTGGTGGATGAAGAGAACCTTTTAAGAACCAATGTTAAAATTGTAAAAGCAGAGCTTGTAAGCAAATCAGATTATGCCCGACATAACCCTGTAAAACTTGCTCAGACAATAATGAATCTTATAGATAATAAGAAATAAAAGCAAATATATCTTGATTTAAAGAGGTGTAATAATATGATAGGAATAATAATAATTACCCATGGAGAGTTTGGAAAGGAGTTATTAAAAACCACTGAGAGTATTACTGGGAAACAGAACAATGTCTGGTGTATTTCTATTCCACAGGTTTGCGCATTAGAAAAGATAAAAGAACAGTTCAGAAAAATTATTGATTCTAATCCATCCTATTATTGGATTATTATGACAGATATGTTTGGAGGCACCCCTTCAAATATTAGTCTTATGGATTGTGAAAAAAGGAATGTGGAGGTTATTTCAGGCGTGAATCTTCCGATGTTAATATATCTTTTTTATAATAGGGCACTTTTAGAACATCACGAGGTTGGTGAAGATAAAATAAAAAATTTGGTAAACAATGTTATTATTCAATCTAAAGAAAGTATGAAAAATATAAAAGAGATTTTTTTGAAAAAACTTAAAGAAAATAAATAGTATATGAATATATTACTTTTCAGAATAGATGATAGATTAATTCATGGTCAGGTTGTAGAGGGATGGGCAAGATTTCTAAAGGTTGATAGAATAATTGTATGTAATGATATTGTAGCTGAGGATAAGATGCAGAAGACCTTAATGAGTATGTCTTGTCCGCCACCTTTAGAGGTTTCTGTTTTAACAATTGAACAAACTAAACAAGCCATTATTGAAAATAGATGGACAAAAGAAAAGGTTCTTATTTTATTTTCTAATCCAAAGGATGTATTAACACTTATAAACAAAGGTGTTACAATTAAACAGGTTAATGTAGGAGGTTTGCATTATTGTCCTGGTAAGGTTCAGGTTCAAAGGGCTGTTTCTTTAGATGAAGAAGATTTAAGATGTTTTGAACAGATGCATAAGTTGGGTATAAAGATTTATTGTCAGGTTCTTCCTACGGAAGAGAAGGTTGATATTAATTAAAAAAGGCGGGTAGATATTTATGAGAAAGATTAATTTTGTATTTGGTGTTCATAATCATCAACCCATAGGGAATTTTCCAGAGGTTTTTGAAAATGCTTATAAAAAGGCATATCTTCCATTTATTGAGGTTTTATTGAAACACCCTAAAATAAAGATTACCTACCATTTTAGTGGGATTCTTTTAGAATGGATTGTAGAACACCATCCTGAATATATTAAGATACTTAAAACCTTACTTCAACAAGGCCAAATAGAAATTATGGGAGGAGCTTATTATGAACCAATACTTTCAATGTTATATGAAAGAGATAGTATTGGTCAGATAAAAAAATTAACTTCATATATAAAAACGCTCTTTGATTATTCTCCTAAAGGTATGTGGCTTGCAGAAAGGGTTTGGGAACCATCCTTAGCAAGCTGTATTGTTAAAAGTGGCATTCAATACACGATTGTGGATGATATGCCTTTTCAATGTGCTGGAATATTTGAGGAGAATTTATTTGGTTACTACTTAACAGAAGACCAAGGCAATGTCCTAAAGGTATTTCCTATTAATGAGAAATTAAGATTAGGAATTCCATTTTCTTCACCAGAGTCAGTGATTAGTTATCTTAGAGAGCACGTTTCTGAGAAAGGAGATAGGTTGGGTATTATGGCTGATGATGGAGAGAAGTTTGGAGTATGGACCCAAACATATAAATCTGTATATGAAGAAAAATGGTTAGAGAAATTTTTCACTCTTATTGAACAGAATAGTGATTGGATTAAAATGCATACTTTTTCTGAGTTTATTGAGAGATTTCCTCCAACAGGTAGAGTATACTTACCCACTGCTTCCTATTCCCATATGATGGAATGGGCTTTACCAACTTTAGCAAGAATTGAGTTTGCTGATGTATTAGAGGAACTAAAGA
>CAYYAU010000131.1:0-4103 GCA_964469765.1 uncultured Clostridia bacterium
TTTTAAATTTCCTTTTTATATTTTCTGCAATTTCTAAAGAAAACTTAAATTCTCCAGTTCTTAATGAAAACGTAATCACTTATGGGTTAACTGTCCCAATATACGAAATAGTGGTATTAACTGTTCCACATTCCACACCATACATAATCAACCAAACAAGTCATATTTCTTAAGAGATGCCGAAAGATATGCAATGCCTAAAGAAATATTCTTTTATTTCATCAAGTTTGGTATAGATAAATAAAATTTTTATTTATATTTTCTTATAAAATTTTTTTTATAAATTCCTTTATTCTCATAGGTACATTTATATGCATTTTCTTTAACGCTTTTATTATAATATTTTTTATTTTAATAATTACAAAGCTAAAACCTGCAATAATATTTGCAAAAATTTTTTTTAAAAAAGAAGGTGAAAAAAAGTCTGAATTAAATGTAAAAAAATAATTGCCGAAAAAAAATTTTTTATTCTTTAAATTATTTTTAATATCAAACCATGTTTCTTTTTTATTTTCAATAAAAATGTATAATGGTGTCCATGAAGAAAAAGTATGTAAATCTAAACCACAATACATTTTTAAATCTTTATTATATTTCCTTTTTAAATAATTAAATACCTTTCCTTTCCAAGATAAAAAAGAAAACTTCCCATCATATTTTCTATTCCAAATCTCAATTCCATTAATTTTTTTAATGATTTCAATGTCTCTGTTTTTTACTTTAAAATCATAATGAGCCCATATTACTAAATCATTGTTTTCATTAATTTTTTCTATCAAATAAAATGGATCCTTATATTTATCTATAAGGTGGGTATTTCCTATAGAAATTAGATGTGTCCTATTATCACAGGAGTATTCTACTCCGGGAATTATCAAGGGTAGATTACCAATATAATTAAAAATTTCTTCTTCAAATTTAACTCTATTTTTATTTTCTAAAAGAGTTTCTATATGCTCGGTAAGAATAATAAATGATAAACCTTTTTCCTTTGCTTTCTTACGAAGGTCTTCTAATTTAATGTTACTATCATAAGAAAATTCGCTATGTATATGAAAAACACCTTTTATCATCTTATATTCTTTAATTTCAATATCCATCTAATTGAATTAAAAATGAACGGCAATGGGTCTTTTAAAGAGAATACATCATAATACATATTTTTTACAAAAAAATATCTGAAAAAATTTAAAATTTCCTTGATTACATTTTTTTTATTTTTCAGAATTTTTTTATTTCTGTTAATTATATTAAGTGTATCTAATAAATAATAAATTTCACCTGGAAATAACCAACGACATAAAATTCCTTCATTATAATCGTAATTTTCTTCTAATTTTTTCTCTAAAGCCATTTTAAACAACAAATATGGAAAATCTACTCCTGCAACAATACTTAATTGAAGAGAACCCCAAAATCGTCCATTTATCTCCATAAGTTTGTACTGATTATCTCTATAATCTTTTCTAAATTCAACCATTGCTACACCATGCCAATTCAACTTTTCCAGTAATAGCTTCCCCATTTCTTCAATCAATTTATCTTTAACACTCTCTCTTAATGAACTTACACCCCCTTCTGTCCTAACTTGATGAATACGATGATGACAAAATTTTGCGATTATCTTTTGATTATTAAATAAACCAAAAAAACCATACCCCTCTCCAGGAATATACTCTTGTAGAAGATACGGAATAGGTAATAGTTTTATATGATCAATATCACCTGGTTTAGAAATAATTGAAACTTTTCCCGATACTTTAACTCTATCAGAATCAATGTATAAAGAACGTCTTGGTTTTAAAACTAAAGGAAAATCATGGTCTTTAGAAACTTCTTTTAATTGTTCAATTGAATTAATCAAAATTGTACTTGGTGTAGGGATGCCAATTTTTTTTGCAAACTCTAAAGTTTTATATTTATCCAGAGCAACATCCAAAATTTCTAATTGGGGAATAGGAATTTCGATATACCTTTTTAAAATGTCCAAATGCATTGTAATAGGAAGCAAATGAATAGAAGTAACAGGAATAAGAACCTTATAGTTTTTGGTTGATTTAATCAAATTAATAAGAGACTCAATATATTCTTTAATACTAATTAAAGGGGAGGGGCTTATTACTGTTCTAAAACAAAACTTAGAGTATAAAGCAGCCCCTAATCTTTCTGCCGAAACCACTGTAACTTTTATGCCTTTTGTTGCAAGTGACCTTAATACCGCAACACCAACTCTTCCTTCTCCCCCTGCTATAATAACTTCTTCCATTTTAAACCATTTCTAGAGAATACTTGTTAATTCAGAAGCTGTTAAAGATATAAATTCTCTTTTAAATAACTTACTATATTTTTCTATTAATAAAAGATTTTGAAAGAAAAATTTACCTCTTTTAGAAAAAATTTCATATGGATGAAAATAAGTAACTAAAAACAATATTTTTTGTAATCTATGTATTAAAAACCAATCTTTTAAGGCCTTTTTAAAAAGCACAGGGGGACACATCAATGTACAGGGCAAAACTGAACTATAAACAATAGTTGGTTTTCGTTTACATATTTCTCTTAGATTATATAACCATACAAATTTAGATTTCAACGGCATACACGGAATTTCCCATATAGATAGCCCTTTATTTCTTTCTTTGTTTTTATAACTTTTTAAAGATGGATGATATGGATAAATAGGGGCATCAACCCAATCTGCAAAATCAATAAGATATTTAGAAACAATCTGTTTTTTTACCAATCCCGGTATACACGAAAAATCTATCTTTATCCCTAAAGACGATAATTTTTTCATTGTAACATTGTTATGGAAAACCCAGCCCATTCTAGAACTAAAAGGACTCTTTCCTCTTAATTCCTTAAATTTATTAAAACCTTCTTCTAGACAGGATTCTATCCATACATTATCCTTAATTTCTTGATAATATCTCTTAAACTGTTTACTCCATCTTGATAAATGAGGATGCCATCCTATCTCATCTTCTTCATATTCTAACTGCTTCCATAAAGAAGAAAACTCTTCTAAACACCAGCCAGCTGTACCGTATATATCTTTTATTTGAAAATCAGCCCTCACACACCATGTTATTTTAAAATTCATCCCTAATGAATGATTTAATTTCATTAATTTATCTTTAATTTCTATAATTCCATTTTTTATTCCATTCCAACTATAAGGTAATTTCTGAGAATTCCTCATATGGAACCAATTCCTATCAGGATCACAGTCAGCTCCAATTATAACAATCAAATCATTCATTTTATAATCCCATGTATAGTTTCGCTAATAATTTCATAATATCTTTCCGCAATACCTCTTCCACTATAATGTCGCGCAGTTTTTAAGGCATTGTTTTTTAATTTGTTAATTTCCTCATTATTTAAACTAAAAAACTTTGCAATATTGTCACTAAGCATTACAGCATCCTCTGAATTTACTAAAAATCCATTATAATTATCCTTAACTAAAGAAATAATCCCTCCCACTTCAGAAGCAATAACAGGTGTACCACAAGCCATTGCTTCTAAAATTACCATCCCAAAACTCTCTGTTTGTCCAAATCTATCTACAATTGATGGAAAAACTACAACGTCGCTTATATTATAATAATCCACTAATTGAAAGTGCTTTTTCTCTCCAAGAAACAAAACCTTTGAAGTAATATTGAAATCAACTGTTTTTTGTTTTAATTTATTCTCTAAAATTCCTTTACCGATAATTAAAAGTTTAAAATCCGACAGCCTTCCAGAAAGAATTTTTATAGCTTTAATGAGATATATAAGACCTTTTACTTCTATTAATCTTCCTATAAACAGTATTATCTTTGACTCTTTAATTTTATATTTTTTTCTTAGTGTAGTTTTATCCTTTGGATAAAAAGTATCTGTATCAATCCCCATGGGAATAATCTTTGCTTTTGAATTATATCCAATTAGTTCATCTATATTTTTTTTAATAAAAGAACTGACAGTAGTGATATCATCACAATTTCTTATAATAAATTGGGCTATATTCTTTCCAAATAAAATCTTCTTTAAAGCGAATATACCTGCTGAATGAACTGTTAAAATATGCTTAATTTTAAAAATCTTTTTAATCA
>CAYYAU010000132.1:0-4090 GCA_964469765.1 uncultured Clostridia bacterium
TGTTTGATTGGTTAGATTTCTTAGGAGCAAATACATTTTGGTATCTTATGGGACAGACCTCTTCTTATAAGAAGAGGTTAGATGCCACATCTCCCTGGAATGCTGATAATATAGAAAATATAGGTTTATTATCTAACGAATGTAAACAAAAAAATGTGGATTATGGAATATGGATAGCGTGTTATTTATCATTTGGAAATAAAAGATTTCTACCGAATTATAAGTATGCTTTGGATTATAAGAGGGATAAGGATAAAATAATAAGAACAAAAGGTATTTCAATAACTGATGAAAGAAGAAAAAATGATATTATAAATCTTGTTCAACACTTCAATAAAATAGAAGCAGTTAAATATATAGGTTTAGATTATATTAGAACAGCATCTGGAGGATTTGAACTATTCAATGATTTTGTTAATGAGATGGAAGCAGAACTGCCATTAGAAATCAAGGATGCCCCATTGAAAAAGAAAATGCTCTGGTTAGGAAGAATTGTTACAAGAGAAAAATATAGGGACTTACCCATTATTGAGCAATGGAACTGGTTTAGGGCAAGGAAGATTTCTTTAATTATTAAAGAGATTAAAGAAAAATCAAAATTAAAAAAACCACTTTGGGTGTTTGTTTTAAGCTGGGAAAAGGGTTGGCAGCATGGTCAAGATGTTGTTATGTTTAATGATGCAGGAGCTGATGTTATTGCTGTGATGCTTTACGAATGCACAAACGAACAGTTTAATAATTTAATTTCTGAATGGTCAAAATATTTAGTAAACAGAGAGATTAATCTAATTGTAGGAAATCAGTTTGATTGGCCTTTACATGAGTATACGGTTAAACCAGCCGGACCAGAATTATTCTTTTCACGGTTAATGAGAGGGTATCACTACATTCATAAGACTCACAGCGCAGATGGAATATTTTTACATGATTTGTCTCGTGCCTTATGGGGAAGGAAAGGACCTTACTCAACAAAGGAGTGGTTTACAGTCGGCGCAACTGCATTTTCTAAAATGAGAGAAGAAAAAGGAGTCATTCCTATAAAGGTTAAAATTATTCTTCCCAAAACTGTGGAAATGAATAAACAGGTATTTGGTAATATTACTCTGTTTAATAATTCATCTAAACCTATAGATGAACTGAAAATTAAATTCTTAAAGATAAATTCTGAAGTTTCTTTCTATTTGGACACATTAAGGGTTAAATCTCTTTTACCTAATGACATAAAAAAAATAAGATTTAGTTTCTTTATAAATAACTTAAATCAAAAAAGACTAAACAGGTTTATTATTGCTGTAAGGACAGAATGGAAAGACTACAAATTCCCAGATTACTCTTTTGGTTATGTAAATGCAAAAGAATAAAATAATCTTTATATTAACAATATTGGGTTTTCTTCTTATTAGCTGTGCAGCTAAAGAAAAAGAGTCTTTAAGAAAACCGTCTGTTGCAGGAACATTTTATCCAAAAGACAAAACCGAACTTAACAATATGATTGATGGTTTTTTAAACAATGTAACGAAGGAAGAAATTAAAGGAAAGATACTTGGAGTAATTTCTCCTCATGCAGGGTATATATACTCTGGCCAGGTTGCCGCATATGTGTATAATGCTATAAGAGAGAAAAGATTTGATACAATAATTCTTATAGGTCCAAGCCATCATGTGTATATAAAAAAGGCAACCATATATCCAAAAGGACAGTGGCAAACTCCTTTGGGAAATATACCTATAGATACCGAAATAGTCAAAAGGATTCTCAAGATTCATCCAGACTTTACTTTTATACCAGAGGCATTCTCAAAAGAACACTCATTAGAAGTTGAAATTCCTTTTTTACAAAAGGTGGTAAAAAACAAATTTAAGATAGTTCCAATTTTGATAAATAACGATTCTTTAAACTTCTGTGATGATTTATCATCAACCATTTTAAAATCTATAAATAATAAAAATGTTCTTTTCGTTGCCTCATCTGATATGTCCCATTATTACATTTATGGAAAAGCCTGTTTAATAGATGGCGTTACTATTAAAGATTTAGAAGATTATAATATAGAAAGACTTAAACACCATTTAGCTTCTGGAGAATCAGAGTTATGTGGGTCTGCAGCTGTACTTACAACCATAATGGCTTGTAAAAAGATTGGTGCAAATAGAATAAAACTGTTAAAGTATGCTAATTCTGGAGATGTTACAAGAGATAAAAGTAGAGTTGTGGGTTATGGAGCCTTTGTAATTCTAAAAACAAAGCATACTGAAAAACATAAAGTAACGGAGGGAAAAATGGGTGAGTATAATAGCATTCAAAAAGAAGCACTTTTAAATATAGCAAGAAAGACTATTGAAGAATATACAAAAAATAACAAAAAGTTTGAGCCACAGACCAATGACCCAAAACTAAAAGAAAAAAGAGCTGTGTTTGTTACTCTTCATACATTAGAGGGAAACTTACGAGGTTGTATAGGGTATATAATGCCTATTGAACCTTTATATATTGCTGTAAGGAATATGGCTATTGAATCTGCCTTTAATGATCCAAGATTTCTTCCATTACAGAAAGAGGAGTTAAATAAAATTAAAATTGAAATCTCTGTACTAACAGTGCCAACTAAAGTAAACGATATAAAAGAGATTCATCTTGGCAAACATGGTGTAATAGTAAAAAGAGGCTTTAGACAAGGGGTATTCCTTCCTCAGGTTGCTACAGAAACAGGCTGGAGTAAAGAGGAATTCTTAACACATCTATGTAAAGATAAAGCAGGCCTACCACCAGAAGCATGGAAAGATAAAACTACAGAAATCTATATCTTCTCTGCTGAGGTATTTTCAGAATAAATGATGAAAATAAAAGTTATTTCAATTGGCACTGAACTTCTACAAGGAAAAGAGAATAGAGATATCTCTATCATCGGAGAAATGTTATTAAGTATTGGACTCTTTATTGAAACCGCCATAACTGTGGGCGATGACAGAGATGTTTTAGAAGACACCTTTAAACAAACATTAGATACCTCAGATATCATCATTACAACAGGAGGACTCGGAGCAACATTTGATGATTTTACAAAAGAGGTGATAGCAAAGATTTTAAAAAGAAAACTTTTATTTGATAGAAATACAATGCATCAGATTGCATCCTATTTTGTAAAAAGAAATATAGAGATGCCTAAGGAAAATGAAAGACAGGCATACATTATTCAAGGAGCAAAAATAATTGAGAATAATGTTGGAACTGCTCCTGGTATGGTAATAGAATATAAAGAAAAATTAATTATTCTTTTACCCGGACCACCGAAAGAACTTACCCCAATGTTAAAAACAACAGTAATTCCGCTATTAAAGGAACGATTTGAAAGAGGTTTTTTATTAAAGAATGTTTTCCATATAGTAGGACTTACAGAGACAGAAGTTAATTCAAAGATAGAACCAATAGTTAAAAGAGAGAAGGGATTGAAATTTTCAATTTTAGCTCATCCTGGGTCTGTAGATATTATAATAGTTGGACAAGGAGAAAACGAACTTCTATTAGACAGTTCAATTAAAAAATTAGAGAATCAAATAGAAAATCTATTCCCCGATAACTTATTAGGAAAAGGAACCGAAACAATAGAAACAAAAATAAGGAATCTTTTAAGTCAAAAAGGATTAACCTTATCTGTGGCTGAATCCTGCACAGGAGGATTGGTATCAAACAAAATTACAAATGTTGCCGGTAGTTCCTTATATTTCAAAGGAACAGTTATTGCTTATAGCAATGAATTAAAAATAAATCTTCTTGGAGTAAAGGAAGAGTCAATAAAAAAGTTTGGAGCAGTTTCAAAAGAGACTGCTTTAGAGATGGCTTCTGGTATCCGTAATGTAATGAAATCAGATATAGGTCTTTCTGTAACCGGTATTGCTGGACCGGGTGGTGGAACACATAATAAACCAGTTGGTCTTGTGTATATCGCATATTCTGACGGTAAGACAGAAGAATGTAGAAAACATAATTTTACTGGAGATAGACTTTATATAAAGCAACTATCAACATTTTCTGCATTAACCCTTTTGTGGCAAAAGATAAAATGAGAGTTTTTATAGCAATACAGCTTCC
>CAYYAU010000133.1:0-4021 GCA_964469765.1 uncultured Clostridia bacterium
GTAGAATAAGAGTTGGGACAAAGGATATATGGGAAAACATTTTCTATTCTAGACCTAAGACGTTGAAGTATCAGGAGGAGAAATGAAAAAGGATTTGATAAGTATAGCAGATTTAACCAAAAAGGAAATAAAAACAATTATAGATACCGCAAGGTTTATTAAAATTAAAAAAAGAAGAAGTTTTACACCTTTGAAAGGAAAAACCTTGGGAATGATTTTTGAAAAACCTTCAACCCGTACCAGAGTTTCATTTGAAGCAGGATTTTACCAATTGGGTGGGTATGCGTTGTTTTTAAGTAGTAAAGAGTTACAGTTAAGAAGAGGAGAGACAATAAAGGATACTGCAAGAACTCTCTCAAGATATTTAGATGGAATTGTGATAAGAGCATACCGTCATACTGATGTTATAGAATTGGCTAAATATAGTAGCATTCCTGTTATAAATGGACTTACTGATTTAGTGCATCCCTGTCAGGTGTTAAGTGATTTGTTTACTATCTCGGAAAAAAAGAGGAATATATCCTCTTTGAAAATTGTATATATAGGGGATGGAAACAACATCGCTAATTCTTGGATTAATGCATCTTCAAAGTTAGGGTTGCACTTGGTATTGTGTTTACCAAAAGAACATAATCCTGATGAGGAAATTTTAGTAAAAGCATTGAGGCTAAGTAAAAAAACAAAAGCAAGGATTGAACTTGTTTCTTCACCAAAGAAAGCAGTTAAAGATGCCGATATAATCTATACAGATGTTTGGGTGAGTATGGGCGAAGAGAAAAGGAGAAAGAAGAAAGAAAAGGTATTTATGCCGTACCAGGTGAATAATAACTTAATCAGAACTGCTAAAAAGGATGTTTTAGTAATGCATTGTCTTCCTGCTCATCGGGGTAAGGAGATTACAGATGATGTAATTGATGGTCCACATTCTATTGTTTTTGACCAGGCAGAAAATAGACTTCATATCCAGAAGGCAATTCTTTACTTGTTAATGTTAAGAAATAAATAAAATGGCAGCCTTCTATAATATAAAAAAAATATGAAACAAATTATTTACTCTGATAAATATGAAGTGGATATTGGAAGTCATGTTTTTCCTACTAAGAAGTATCGTTTGATAAAAGAAAGATTAATTAAAGAGAAAAATCTACACCAGAGTAATTTCATACAGCCCCCTTTAGCTTCTGATGAAGAACTTTTGTTAGTTCATACTCGTGAATATATTGAAAAGATTAAAGAAGGGAGCCTTTCAATATCAGAGATGTTTACTTTAGAACTTCCGTACTCACCTCAATTAAAGGAGGCATCACTTATTACAGTTGGAGGAACAATACTTGCTTGTAGGAATGCATTAGAGTTTGGAGTTGGGATACATTTAGGCGGTGGTTTTCATCATGCCTTTGCTGATCATGGGGAAGGTTTTTGTGTGTTTAATGATATTGCTTGTGGAATTAGAAAACTACAGAAAGAACATAAAGTAAAAAAGGCTTTAATTATAGATTGTGATTTACATCAGGGCAATGGGACAGCAGATATATTCTCTAATGATGAGGATGTATTTACCTTCTCTATTCATCAACAAAACATCTATCCTACAGTAAAACCTCCCAGTAATCTAGACATTGGATTAGAAGAAGGAACACAGGATAAACAGTATCTAAAGGCTTTAAAGGATAATATTCCTAAGATTATTAGATTCTTTAACCCAGAGTTTATTTTATATGTAGCCGGCGCAGACCCATATGAGAAAGACCAGTTAGGTTCCCTTCTTATAACTAAGGAAGGACTAAAAAAAAGGGATGAGTTTATAATAAGTTTAATAAGGGAAAACAATATCCCATTATCTATTGTATTAGCAGGAGGGTATGCTATTGATTTAAATGATACGGTTGATATTCATTTTACAACAATATCCTTAGCTCTATGAGGAAAATCCTTTTCTTTAATATAATACTTTTTTTACTTTTCTATAATTACTCCTTTGCAGAGTTTAAAATAGGTAAAAAAACTACTTTAGAAATTGACTATACCAACCAGATTTATACAAACCTTCTTTCCGGGGCCACAGAACAGTCTTATCTTGATGAAGGGACATTCCATGTTCAACAGTTTGAATATCTCTATGAGCATCAATTTAATCCAACCACAAAGTTTCAACATAATTTAAGTATTCGTTATACAGATGACCTTTTAGTTGATGAATATAGAGTCAACTTGCAAGAGGTTTATTTAGATTTATTGAAAGAAGGAGACTTTAACTATGAATGGACAATTGGAGATATCTATGGAGATTTTACAACATATACTTTAGCAGAAAATTTAAGGGGAGTATATGTTTCAATTGGAAAATCTGGTTATAAATGCGAGTCTCTGTATAGTTATGTCTGGTTAGCTGAGAATAATGAGCAGTATACTAGGTATGTTGGAGGAGTAAGGATTGAAAAAGAAAAGAAAAGAAAATATAAAGTCGGTTTTAACTATGTGTTGAACTATGACGACCCCCATAGCGTAAAAAATGATACGGATATTACCTTACAAGAGGAAAGCCTTGTTTTCGGCACGGATTTTACCTACTATCCTTTTAGATATTTAAGAGTTAAAGGAGAGTTTGTTTCAAGTGAGTATGATAATAAAAAGGATACAGAAGCCCGTATAAAAAGAAATGCTTATAAATTAGTAATGAAGTATTACCCTCACGGATTGAAGGTTTCAGGGACATATGAACTTGTGTCTTCATCATTTACATCCCTTTCTGGTTGGGCAAATCCAGATAGAGAAAAATATAAACTAAAATTATCAAAGTTATTCCTTGATAGTTTAAATGTTCAAGTAGCTTACGAAAACTACCATGATAATTTATTGAAGTATAAAGATTATACAACATATACCCAGATTCCTCAGGCAAGTTTGGATTTATATCTTGGTAGAATTTTTTCTTTATATGCAAGATATAAGTATCTTTTAAAAACCTCTGATGACCTGCCAAAAACAACAAATAACAATACAGAAACCTATACATCCTCCATAAATAGTAGATTTAAGGGGATTTCTTTTTCATCCACTTATGAGAAAACACTCTATAAAGATAAGGCTAATACTACAAATAATTACTCTTCCGATTACTATTCATTCAATGCAAGTGGAGACTTTTATATAGAAAGGCTTTTTCTTTTTATTTCT
Source organism: uncultured Clostridia bacterium (assembly GCA_964469765.1). GTDB lineage: Bacteria > UBA6262 > WVXT01 > CAYYAU01 > CAYYAU01 > CAYYAU01. The sequence goes on from CAYYAU010000133.1 coordinate 3,178, forward strand.
CCTCAAAGTGAGTTAAGATATATTTTTGATAAAACATATGATAATAGTGATATTGATAAAACAAAGATACTTGCATATGGAATTGAGATAGAGTATAAAGCAATGTGGAAGGTTGCTGGAGAGATTGCATCTACGTTTAGAGACTTAGATGAAGGCACAGATTCGGTGGATGATGAAATTACTTGGTATTTTCAACATAAGATAAAAGGAGATTGGAACAAAACAGTAAAGATTTCTTATACAGAGAATAAGTATAATGAGAAGGATTGCGATACTAATGATTATAAGGAGGCAATATGGAAATTAGAGACTACATTAAAATTTTGATAATACTGTTTTTTATAGGGTGTTACAGATATCTTCCTGAAAATAAAGTTTTGGAAGAAAAGATAGATGTCTCTGCTCAGGTAAAAAAAATTATCAATAATTTAATTGATTATTATGAGAAAAAAGAGCTAAACAACTTTTTATCTTTGGTTTCTCCAGATTATTATCAAGACAAACAGCTGCTTGAGGAGAATGTAAGAAAGGCTTTATCTGAAGAAGAAAATATACATCTCCAAATAATTGTGGATAAAATTCTAAAAAGAAATGGCAAGATATTTGTGAAAGTAAATTGGTATAAATCATACCTTTTCAATAATAGATTGATAAAAAGAAGCGGTAGTTCAACCTTTAAGTTTTCCATAGAGAGTGGCAGTCTTTCTCTTTTGTATATAGAAGAACCTTCTCCTTTTTAGTTAATGATGATAAGGTTAAAATTTTATAATGACAGATTGGGGTTTTGATGGTATAATATCTAACGGGAACTTATTTCTGGAGGATAAAATGAAAAAATATCGTA
>CAYYAU010000134.1:0-4020 GCA_964469765.1 uncultured Clostridia bacterium
AATCTGAAGTGTTGGGAACTCTTTTCCATCAAGTTTTATTTTTCTACCGACAGGGACTTCAGAAACAAATAAACTAAAAGGAGCTATTTCCATTTTTAATACTTCGAGAACTTTATTCTTATATTCTTCCATAGCTTCCACAGGGGTGGGCCCTGTTGAAAATCTTAGTCTACTTTTAATTCCTATACCTATTCCAATTCCTGGACTACCTAGTTTTGGTACTGTCTGAGTTATTAACATTACTTGGAAATGTCTATTCAGATATTTCTCCTCAGCAGGAATAGAAATTATTATATCACAATTAGTGTATTCGCCTGGCTCTAAGTGAAATCTTGTTGGAAAAACCTTTATCCAAGAGACATCCGGAATAGGTTCATATCCTTTTCTTAACTCATCTGGAGTGGGTATTTCAACACTCACTTCAACATCTGTAGATGAATTTGAATTATTCATAACCTTATAAGGTAATCCTTTTTCTTTCTTGATGCTATAAACCATTCCTGGTTTCAAACCAGAAAGGATTACTTCTGAAAACTTTGTTGAAAGTCCACGTTTTACTTCTGAGTATACCGATGTAGCATAGCTAAACAATAACAAAAGAACTAAAACTAAATACTTCTTCACCATTTTGTTTCCTCCTTACTCTGGTCCTGCTGTAACTGTAATACTTATTTTTTCTTTCTGACTTGAACTTGCACTTACTGGCATATCTAATCTAAACCACATCTTCCTTTCTTCATTTGGCTCAACACCTACACCTGTTTGTTCATAGCCAGTAGAACCTCCTTCATATGTATATCGTGTTGATGTAGAAGACCTATTCTGAACAACCACTGCATCGCTTAACTCAAAATAACCAAGAGCCACATCAGTCCCATGAAAAATAGAGTAAAGAATGAATCTATTATGGCCTGTAGTAGTATCTGTAGAAATCCAGAGAGAGGCATCGTTATTATAAAGAGTTACTGAGGAGACTCTCAACGAGTAGGTTTCATTTACATTACCTTCATTGGTTACAGTAAAAGCTGTAAGTGTATTTGTGGAAGCATCTAAATTGATATTACCAAAATCGTATGTGTCAGGACTTATAGAAATTGAAAGGATTGTAACCTGTGCCCAGGTGGTTGCACCATTGGAAAGACCACCCCAGTTGGAAGACTCGTCCGCAGTGTAAACCCGTATATAATAAGTAGTATTTTCAGTAAGACCTGTCAGTGTGTATGACTGCATATCATCTGGAGATGTTGAAGTATCAATTTCAATCTTATAGGTTCTTACTCCAAACTGATGAGATGTTTCTGAAGAGTAGTCAATTCTGAATTTACCATTATAGATATCTCCAGAATCAAAATCATTTCCAGGGGCACTCCAGGAAAGGTCTATTTCTCCAGGATAGGTACCTGTCAATGCAGTTAAGTCATCAATATCTGAAGGAGACCAGATATCCATACTGTAGTAACCTGAATCAAGTGTGGTTATTCCATTGGCAAGTTGAGTCACTCCACTTGGCTGAGAAAGTGAAGAGTAGTTAGTATACCCTCCTCCTGTCATATCTGTAGAACCTGCGATATCAAAAACATCAAAAGTCAACTCATAGTAATCTGAACCCGAAAGTCCTGTCATTACATTTCCAAATAGAGTTGTTGGTAGGCTAAGTATCAGAAAAAAAACAAAAATTTTGAGGAGGTTTTTTTGCATTTACTACTCCTAATTTTGAGAAGTTATAACTCTTTAGAGGTGTTTGAATCTTCTTGGGTGGAGGTTTTAATCTCTTTGGTAACCTTTTCCTTTAATGTCTTTCTTCTTTCATAGGGTGGCCTTACCTTTCTTATTCTTTCTATTGTAAGGTCTTTTTCATAAAGTCTGTATCCCCCTTTTGAATACGCAGAAACCTTTAAAAGTCCAATATCTGTGTAATACCTAATCGTTGATTTAGGAATACCTGTTTCCTTTGCAATCTCTCCAATTGTAAGAAGCCCTCTTTTTATCCTCATTTCCTTTTCTTTTGTCATCTTTTCACCCCCATTTTAGGAACTGTGCAGTTTACTTCCTACTCTATTAAACAATATACCATATGCGCACGCGTTTGTCAAGTAATATATTTATTAAGAATAATAAGGAAATTTAACGAAAAATACTACTAAAGTAAGTAGTAAGCTTCTTACTTTCTGCTTTTGAGGAAATTAACCTTTTTAGTGGTAGGTTTCAACAAATGGGGTAACAATAAAACAATAAATATTCTTATTTTAAATTTTAATTTTAAATATAAATTTACTATTTAATATTAATATTAATACATACCTCCACCTGGTGGCATTGGAGGCGGTGTTTGACCTTTATTTTCTTCTGGTTTTTCTGTTACTAATACATCTGTTGTTAGAAGCAGGGAGCCTATACTTGCTGCATTCTGTAACGCTAACCTTACTACTTTAACCGGGTCAACAATACCAGACTTCATTAAGTTCACAAACTTTCCAGTCTCAGCATTAAGCCCTATATCATCTCCTTCACTACGAACCTTTTCTACAATAACCGAACCTTCAAATCCAGCATTCTCTGCTATCTGTCGAAGAGGTGACTCTAATGCTTTCTTTATGATATTAACACCTATTTTCTCATCATCATCTTCAACCTTCAATTTACTAATGGCATCAATTGCTTTAAGAAGAATTATTCCACCACCTGGGATGATTCCTTCTTCTACACCTGCGCGCGTGGCGTGCATCGCATCTTCAACCTTAAACTTCTTTGATTTCATCTCTGTTTCTGTTGCAGCACCAACATTTATAACAGCAACGCCACCAACAAGTTTTGCAAGCCTTTCTTGAAGTTTCTCTTTATCATAATCAGAATCCGTCTCTTCAATCTGTTTTCTGATTTGATTTATTCTACCATCAATATCCTTTTTTCTTCCAGCACCACCAACAATGGTTGTGTTCTCTTTATCAACAGTAACTCTTTTTGCCTGACCAAGCATATCTAAACTTGTCTTTTCAAGTTTCATCCCAGTTTCTTCTGAAATTACAGTTCCACCGGTTAGAGTAGCTATGTCAACAAGCATCTCTTTTCTTCTATCACCAAAACCAGGTGCCTTTACAGCAACGCCCTTCAATGTTCCTCTAATCTTATTAACCACCAATGTTGCAAGTGCCTCTCCTTCAACATCTTCTGCTATTAATAAGAATTGTTTGCCACTCTGGACAATCTTCTCTAAGAGAGGTAAAAGGTCCTGCATTGAGCTTATCTTTTTATCAGTAATAATTATATAAGGGTTATCTAAAACAGCCTCCATTCTTTCAGCATCGGTTATAAAGTATGGAGATATATACCCTCTATCAAACTGCATTCCTTCCACAACCTCAAGAGTAGTTTCAGCACCTTTCCCTTCCTCTACTGTTATGACTCCGTCTTTTCCAACCTTTTCCATAGCCTCAGCAATTAACTCTCCTATCTCTTTATTATTAGCAGATATTGTCGCAATCTGAGCAATCTCCTCTTTTGTTTTAACCTGTCTTGCTTTTGATTTTATATATTCTATAATCTTCTGGATAGCTAAATCAATTCCTCTTTTTATATAAACTGGATTTGCACCGGCTGTAATATTTTTAAGCCCCTCTTTTATTATTGCCTCGGCTAAAACTGTAGCTGTTGTTGTTCCATCACCAGCATCGTCATTCGTTTTCGAAGCAACCTCTTTTACTAATTGAGCTCCCATATTCTCAAATGGGTCTTCTAACTCAATCTCCTTTGCAATTGTTACTCCATCATTTGTAATAGTTGGAGAGCCAAACTTCTTATCAAGAACCACATACTTTCCTTTTGGGCCCAGGGTTACCTTCACAGCCTGAGAAAGTTGATTAACTCCCTTTAGAATCGACTGCATAGCCTCTTCATTAAACTTCATCTGTTTAGCCATATCTTGCCACCTCCTTGTTTTTCTTTCAATGAAACCAGTCTTACTCTATAAAATAAATAATTATTTTATTTTTTAATTTTTAGATTCCTCACTCAATTATTGCT
>CAYYAU010000135.1:0-4016 GCA_964469765.1 uncultured Clostridia bacterium
TTAAAGGTTAAATGGTCTGCACAAATCTATGAAGTTTTTGCACATTATACTGGAGTTCTCTTTTTGATTGCTGAATTTTGTGAATCATTTGGTCTTTTTGTTTCCATAACTGAATAATCTTCTCAGGTAAGGAAAAAGAAAAAGTGTATGATTGAAAATCTAACAGTTTAAGAAAGGATACTACTTTGGGATCTAAATCTTTATATAGGGTTGAAAATAAAGCAATAAATGGCTTTTCCATTAAAACAGAAATCATTAATGAATGCAATCTCATTCCAACTAAAAAACTGATATCATTATAAATTCTAAACACATCAAGAGGGTTATCCCATTCTCTATATGTTACTAAAGAACTTAATCCCCTTTTTATGAGATAGAAATAAATCTCTCTATTAATACGACTATCTTCTTTTTTATGAAATGGTATAAGAACAATTTTTATCTTCCTTTCTTTTGTTAAATTATATGTAATCCATTTTATTAAATCTAAAGAAGAAGAGGCTTTCTCGCTAAAGGAAAATCCTATAATAAGTTCCTTAAAGGTTTTCTCTATTGAAGGATTCAAAAGAAAAGTCGGGTCTGGAATTATTTCCCTCTTGGGAGAAACTACCTTCAATTCATTTAGAAACTCCAATGATTCTTTATCTCTGAGTGATATATTATCTACTCTATTCAAAATAAACCTAACTATCTCTCTATTAATTTTTCTATTTAACGGTCCAACGCCTTGTGAACATAAGACAATTTTTTTTCTACATATTATTGAGAACAATATAATACAGAGATAATAATACAAACTTTTACTGCTTGTTGTATCTTGTATTAAACTGCCTCCACCAAACATTAAAATATCACACCAGAATATGTGAAATATAATAGAGAAAACATTCCATCGGTTTATTGATTTGACCTTGAACTGCTTTGTTGTCCTTATTGGAGAGTTAGAAAGAACCCTCATAGTCATCCTTTTCCTTTTAAGAATTTCTAATAATGAGAAAAGAAGTAACTCATCACCCGCATTTTCAAACCCATAATACCCTAAAAGGAGAACTCTTTTCATATTCTTAATTTAAGTTTTCTTGAAAGGTAAATAAGAACTGTTCCTAACACAGCCCCTAACAGTATGCCTGTAACCACCCTTTTAAGTGAGATGATAATCGGCGTGTGAAAATGGAGAAATGTATTGATTAGAGAAATCTGACCAATTATACCAATCAAAATGAAAAATGAAGAAATCTTCCTAAATCTATATCCTATTTTAAAATAATATAATCCTAAAATTAAAAATGGATGACCTATTAAAAATTCTTTAAATCTTGGTCTTACTCCAAAGATTGCCTCTAGAATATTTCTGAGGTTAATCTCTTCTGGTAAAACAAATTGATGAAAATTGCCAAGCTTTATTATATATAAAATAACAACAAAAAGAATAGCCAAGATGATAAGACCATCTTTAAGCTCCAATCTTCGTCTTAGAAAGAATCTATCCTGTTTTATGAAAAGTAAATAAAAACCTATCAATAAAGGTACCAAAAAACTTATCTTTATTCCTTTAAATCTAATTATACCTATAAGAAAATTGTAATCAGTAAATAGTGAGGAAATTAAACATGCTCCTGTGAAAGAAATTAATGTGATGTAGATATACCCTAACATAACATCTTTCAATAAGGCTTTTTCACTACCAAAATGAAGGGGTTTTGAAACTTCTTCTTTAATTCCTAACACAGGAAGAATAAATAATGCAACTAAGCAAAGAATCTGTCTTAACACTATTGTTCTTCCAAAGAGTATTAACAAAATAATAAAAGCAATAAGTGAGGCAGATATATAATGAGAAAGATTAGTAGAATCTCTGGTTATAAAATAATATATAAAAAGTAGTAGCATAAATTCAGCGATAAATATATTTATTAAGTTAAAGATATTCTTTTTAATAGGAATAAATGGTACTGCTTTTCCTATTGTAAATCCTTCTCTTTTTAAAGATGAAACCAATTGGGAAATAAAATTAAGATTGAATTCAACAGATGCTCCTTTGAAAAGATGAAGATACAAAAATCTGATTTTTCTTTCTTTCACTGCTCTTATAAGAAGAATTTTTATGCTTTCTTTTTTTTCTTCATCAAGATTCGCTGATATAACCGTTTCAGCTCTAACTATAGAAAGAAAATCTTTAAATAATCTTCTTATTCTATCATGGTAAAACTCCATCAGTATAAAGTTAACCTTCTTATTTGGAAATGAACCCTTCAGATTAGAAATAAATGACCTATAATTACGGATTGCTTTCCCACCAGGAAGAATACCGGTAATATCTGACCAATCCTTTATCAATGAAAAAGGTGAAGTGGAACCAGGTGTTGGCCTTAATACCACAAAGAATCCATATTTAGATATTAAGTTAATAAAAAAGGGTAGGAAATCTAGTTGGTAGTCCTTCTTTTCAGGAATAAGGAGGTATCTTTTTCTTCTAAATTTTAAAATCTTTGAATTATCAATCTTTAATGAAATCTGATCCAACAGTTCTGGATATGAAGAATAGATAAAGTCTTTTCTAAAAGGGAGTCTTCTTCTATAGTGAAAAAGTCTTTTTATAATGTTGAATTGCTCTACGCTATAAAAGAATAAATATCCCTGATTAATAAGCGAGTTTAAACTTACTTCTTGTAATGAAAGAGAAGTAGCTCCTTCTTTTTTTAACTCGTAAAGGAATTTGTCAAGAGATACGGCTTTCTTTCTACAATAATCAGTTATCTCATTGTAGTCTAAACAAATTTCAACTCTTTTATTACTTTTTTCATTCTTATATCTTGGAAAAAGTAATGAAAAGCTACTTATTAAACACAAAATTACAAATACATAAAAATACTTTTTATCCATAATTTAACTAAAAAAGTATGCTTTTATCCACGACTATTGTCTCTTCTTTACTTCTCCCCCATGAGATAAGAGAAATCTTAGCCTGAACAAGTTTCTCAATTGTTTTTATGTAAAGCTTCGCGTTTTTAGGAAGCAAAGAAAACCTTGTTATGCCTTTTGTGGTTTTTTCCCAACCAGGAAGCAGTTTATATACAGGTTTACATCTACTAAGAAACTCTCTATCAGAAATAAATTCTTTATAGAACTTTCTTTTATATCTATATCCTATACATATTTTTATTGGGTTTATTCCATCTAATACATCAAGTTTTGTAAGTGCTAAAGATGAAAGCCCATTCACTGCTACAGCATGTCTAACAATAACGGAATCAAACCAACCACATCTTCGAGGTCTACCGGTAGTTGCTCCAAACTCTTTCCCTCTTTCTTGTAAATATTTACCAATCTTTGATTTAAGCTCTGTAGGAAATGGACCTTCTCCCACCCTTGTTGCATAAGCCTTAACCACACCTAATACCTTATCAATCTTAGTTGGTCCAACTCCACAACCAATGCAGGCTCCACCAGCAACTGGATTGGAAGAGGTGACATACGGATATGTGCCAAAATCAACATCTAAAAGTGTACCCTGTGCACTTTCAAAAAGCACATTTTTGTTGTTATCAAGAATCTTATTTATTAACGACTGGGTATTTGTTACATACTTTTTTATATATGGCAATGCTTTTTCTCTTTGTTTCAAGATCTCTTTTTCTAATTTATGTGTATCGCAAAACCCTCTTATCAAAGGGCCTTTTTCTTTTATGTTTCTTCTGAGAAGCCTTTTAAATAAAGAGAGTGATAAATAATCTATAACCCTTATTCCACATCGTCTTGCCTTATCAGCATATGAAGGACCTATTCCTTTCTTGGTTGTACCTATCTTAACAGAACCTTTTTCTCTATAGAACTCAGTGTATATGTGATAAGGAAAAATCATATGAGCAGATTCACTTATAAAAAGTCTTTTATCTATATGGATACCTTGCTTTTTTAAAATATTAATTTCTTCCATTAAAGCATTTGGATCAATAACAACACCATTACCTATTATACATTTCTTTCCAGGTTGAAGAATACCTGAAGGGATTAAA
>CAYYAU010000136.1:0-4011 GCA_964469765.1 uncultured Clostridia bacterium
CGCAGTTATCATTATTACCTTTATGGTATTATCTATCCCTTTTATTTTTTTCAGTACATCTAATCCAGATATATCTGGTAACCCTACATCTAAAAAAACTAAATGGGGTCTTTCTTTTTCTACCTTCAAAATACCATCTAAACCTGTCAAGGCGGTAATAACGTTATACCTCTTCTTCTTAAAAAATCTTTTCAAAATATTACTAAGATCCCCATCATCATCAACAATTAATAACTTTATCATATCTTACTCCTTTAGAAAATCTAAAATCTATATATAGGAACCACCTTTTTAATTTCATTTTCTAAATCACTCTTTTCCTTTCATATTCTATCCTGATAGTTCTTTTTTAAATACCTATATTAAAACTTAACCCACCTGCATAACTTATCTCATCAATAAAACTTGTTTCTAACTTTATATTCATAAAAGGTAATACTGAATAACTCAATCCAATAAAAGGACTGTATCCAGTTTTACTTCCTTTAATAGTAGAGCCATTTTCTTTATCTTCCCAATTTGCTTTTGTATAAAAGAATTTAATGCCACCATATGGAGTCACCGCCAAAAAGGATTTGCTTATAATAAGGCTTCCTTGAAATTGTAATATAGAAAGCCTTTGGCTAATAGGGGTTTTTTCCCCTAAATAAGAGTATTGTTCTATTTTACCGTTATAATTATTTATTCCTAATTCAATAGCAATCTGAGGTAACAAAATCATATCTCCAGCAACAACATATTTTCCACCACAACCATAAAAGTAATCGTAATTATCTGTTTTCCATTTTTTTGTAGCTAATGGCGTTTGTTTCTTTAATAAAGGTTTAACCATTCCTGCTTTAACAAATATATCAAAACCAATTCCGGGTCTAATGGATACTTTAGCTGCGACTGTGGCTAAGTTTGAATCAATAGGGTAGATCGCTTCATCAGTAAATGTTATCCCGTTAAGGTTTACAGTGTCCTTTTCAATATTGAAATTAATCTCTTGGCTACTTATTGAATAAAAACCTGTTAAATTAACTCCTCCTATACTTGTTGAAATTACCCACGGCATAACTTCAGATGAGAATCCTTTAATATCCCACATAATAATAATAGACAAAATTAAAAACAGTCTTTTCATATAATCTCCTAATTTTATACATTAAACTTTATTTTTATAATATCTCCGTCCTGTACAATGTAATCTTTTCCTTCTATTCTTACCAGCCCTAACTCACGAAGTTTCTTCTCATCCCCTTTATCTAAATCATCAAAGGAATATACCTCAGCCTTGATAAATCCTCTCTCCATATCAGAATGAATCTTTCCTGCTGCTTTTGTTATTGTAGAACCTTTCTTTATTGTCCATGCTCTAATTTCTTTTGACCCCACTACAGTAAAAAATGTCACTAAATCCAATAGTTTATAACTCTCAATTATAATTTTATTCAATAATGATTTGTTCTGTCCCCATTCTTTATAGAAACTTTCTCTTTCTTCTTTAGGCAGTTGTAGTATTTCTTGTTCTAACTTTACAGAAACAACAATAAAAAAGTTTTCCTCTATAAAACTCTGTATATTTGAAAAATCCTGTTTCAGTCCATCTTCGTCCACATTTATAACATATAAACAAGGTTTAACAGATAAAAGACTAAACTCATCTAATTTATTTATTAAATCGCATTCTTTAATACGTTTTCCACTATTCAGGATTTGGTAAGCAGTGGAAAGTATTTCATATTTCTCCATAGCTTCTTTATTTTTAACTTTTATCTGGGAGTTTAATTTTTCTTTTATTTTCTCTATTGTTTCTAAATCTGCCAATATCAGTTCTGTAGTTATAGTTTCAATTTCCTTTATAGGATTTATCTCAGACTGGGTATTTACTACATCTGCTGAGGAAAAACCTCTTACTACCTGAAGTAAAGCATCTGTAGCACGAATATGTGAAAGGAATTTATTTCCTAGTCCTTCTCCTTTTGATGAACCCTTTATAAGACCCGCTATATCAACCACTTTTATAGTAGCCTTTGTTACTTTTCTGCCCGGATAAATCTCACAAAGTTTGTTAAGCCTTTCATCAGGAACCTCAACCACACCAACATTCGGTTCAATAGTACAGAATGGATAGTTTGAACAAGCAACACTCATTGATGTCAATACATTAAACAAGGTTGATTTACCTACATTGGGAAGTCCAATGATTCCTATTTCCATAAATTATCTCAACAATATTGAAAATATACCACAATTTTTTCTAATACGATTTTTATATGAAGAAAATCAATGACGACTCACACCAATACCTAATGTAACAAGAGTAGAGGTTAAAAAATAATTAGAAACTAATATCAAAACCATACTTACTACAACGGAAGAGGTTGATGCCTTTCCAACACCCTTGGCTCCTCCTTTACACATAAATCCTTTATATATGCTTATCACCGCAATAATAAATCCAAAAAATACAGCTTTAATTAATCCTTGAAAAAAATCATCTATATACATAAAATCAACTATCTGGGACCAGTATGCAGTTGAGGATATATTAAGATAGTAAACAGAAACAAAAAGACCCCCTAAAATACCAACAATATCAGAAAAGATTGTTAAAATAGGAACACCTATAACGCAGCCTAAAAACTTCGGTATTGCTAAATAACTTATAGGATTTGTCCCTAATGTATATAAAGCATCTATCTGTTCAGTTACCTTCATAGTCCCAAGTTCAGCAGTAATTGCAGCACCAACTCTACCGGCGAGCACAACTGCTGTAAGCACAGGCCCTAACTCCTTTACCATTGAAAACCCCACCACAGAACCTATATATATGGGTTCTCCTATCCAATGAGTAGAGGCTGAACCTGTTTGAAAGGCTAAAACCATACCAGTAAAGAATGAGGTTAAAACAATAACAGGTAAAGAAGCAACTCCCACTTCGTATAACTGTTTTACACTTTCTTTTATCTTTACTTCTCCTCTTAAAATCCAGAACACAATTTGGTAAAGAACAGATGTAGCTTTACCTATACTTAAGGATGTATTTAAGAGCTTTTCTCCAACAAAACGGATTGGATTTTTATTCATTTGATATATCTTATTCCTCTAAATATTTTTTAAGAAGAAGAGACAATCTCTTCTTTACTTCTTTTGGAATATACTGCTTATTTGTTTGAATAGCACCCGCTAAAGCATTGGCACACTCACAGGTTCTTTCTCTTTTTAAACGCGGTATAACATTCTTAATAAGATTTTTTACATTCATTACATTTGTTCTTACATTATCAATCACAGTCTTTACATCTACTTCATTGCCTTCCTTCCAGACATCATAATCGGTTACTAAACCAATCGTTGCATAACATATTTCTGCTTCTCTAGCAAGACGAGCTTCGGGAAGATTTGTCATACCAATAATTGAAAAACCTAATGAACGAAACACAGACGATTCTGCCTTTGTAGAAAACTGAGGACCTTCAATACACACATAAGTCCCACCTAAATGAACAGAAAGAGCCATCCCTTTTGCTGTTGAATAAATAATCCTACTTAATTCTTTGCAATAGGGGTTTGCAAATCCTGTATGGACAACTATCCCTTCACCAAAGAATGTAGATAGTCTGCTTTTGGTTCTGTCAAAGATCTGGTCAGGAATGACAAAGTCTTTCGGTTTTATTTCCTCTTTTAAGCTACCACATGCTGACACAGATATTATCTGTTCAACCCCTAAACTCTTTAATGCATAAATATTTGCTCTATTATTTAATTCAGTGGGTAAATAGATATGCCCTTTACCATGCCTTGGAAGGAATGCAACCATCGTATCTTCTAGTTTCCCAATGATTATCCTATCAGATGGCGCTCCAAATGGTGTTGATACCTTTTCCTCTTCTAATATCTCTATACCTTCAATCTCTTCTACACCGCTTCCTCCAATTACTGCTATCTTTATATCTTTCATATTTCCTCCAGTCTTTGGTTATCTCCTCATTCTAACTCTCTCCACAGCGGAACAGAGATTTAAAA
>CAYYAU010000137.1:0-3976 GCA_964469765.1 uncultured Clostridia bacterium
ACAACAGGATGTGATGGTATTATGATAGGAAGAGCTGCTTTAGAGAACCCGTTTATATTTTCCTATATTTATCACTATTTGAAGAAAGAAAAGTATAAAAAGTTAACTTACAAAGAAAAATTAAATATTTTAGTAAAAAAAATTGTCTTGAATAATTTAAGCAATAATATTAACATAAACAATATAAAAAGATTTCTTTTTTATTTTATTAAAAGTGGAAAAAATGCCTCGTTGCTAAGAAAAGAGATTGGTCCTGCTAAGTGTATTGAAGAGATTAAAGAGATAATAAGGGATTATTTGATGGAGATGCCTTCACAAGATAATGTAGATACGGTTTCAATACATAATGCAAGAAGAAATTTAAATATGGTAAGCAAACCTTGTAGCTGATAAATTTTTACTTTGTTTCTATCTATAAAATCTAAGAGAGGAAAAAATGCGTAAAAGTGTTCATAAGCAAGAAAGAATGTGGGCAATGCTTTGTCATCTTGCGGGGTTTTTAGGTCTTGTTTTTCCATTCGGTAATCTTTTAGGGCCATTTGTGATTTGGCTTTTAAGAAGAGAGGATTTCCCTTTAGTAAATGATCAGGGAAAAGAGTCGTTAAATTTTCAAATTAGTATTACAATATATGTTTTGGTGGCTTTCCTTCTTACTTATATTTTTATTGGGGTCCCGATTCTTATTGTTTTACTCATTTTCTATTTTGTTCAGTTAATTAAAGCAAGCATTACTGCAAACAATGGAGAATACTATCGGTATCCCTTTACTATGCGGTTTATTCAATAAATTTTGATATCACTTTAAGGAACAAAAATGCAATTATCCAAAGATAAGATGATAGCGGTAGTGGGGGTTTCTAATAGAGAGCATAAGTACGGGTTTAAGATTTTCAGGGATTTGATTAAAGCAGGGTATAATGTGGTGGGTGTCAATGTTAGAGATGGAGAGGTTCTGGGTAGAAAAATATATAAGAGTTTAAAAGAAATCAAGCATATTCCCGATTTAGTGGTAACAGTGGTTCCACATCAAATTACTGAAAAGGTAGTTGACGAGTGTAAAGAGCTTGGAATAAAGAAAATCTGGATGCAACCAGGCTCTGAATCTGAGTTTGCTATAAACAAAGCAAAGACATATGGAATATCTGTTACACATAATGCATGTATAATGGTGCAAACAGGAAATTGGTGATTTTTGAAAGATAAGAGAAAGAAAAGTAATTATGCTTATATTAATAAAGACTTTTGGGATATTAATAATAACATTTGGTATTGTTTTTCTTTTAGAACCTGACCGTTTAAAACCTATCTTAACCTATATCCAACATAGGGAAAGGCTTGTCTATGCAGGCTTTATAAGAATTGGATTAGGTACTATATTTCTGTTATTTTATAAACAAGTAAAAATGAAATTATTTATTTTTATATTAGGAATATTACTCCTCTGTTCAGGAATTGTTGCTGTTTTAATAGGAGCAAATAGATTAAAACCATTCATCAAATGGTGGTACGAAAGGCCTTCTTTTTTTATTAGGATTATTGCAATATTATTAATCGGTGTTGGTTTAGGGGTTATACTCGGTGTATAGATTTAAGAGGAATATTAAATTTGTAGTTAGATGAGAGAATGAAGATACTTGTTGTTGATGGCTACAATGTTATACATAGAATAAAATTTCTCTCAGATATCGCTGATAAAAACTTAAAAGAAGCTCGGGATGTTCTTAGTAGGTATGTAAACAGGTATAAGAAGAAGGACGGCGGTATATCTGAAGTGTATATTGTTTTTGATGGACAGAATAAATATAAAGATTTGGATGTGTCAATGCCTAAGAGTCATATATTCTCAAATACTGGAGAAGGTGATAAAAAGATTATTGATACAATAAAAAAATACTCTAAGAAAGGTAGGGTGGTAGTAGTATCCGATGACAACTATGTATGCAATAATGCACGAGCATATAAAGCAGGTATTAAACGTCCTAAAGACCTTTTTAAATAATAAACCGTTAAAATCTTGAAAATGAATATTTAAAAGGAGAAAGAAAATTATGTCGGGATTTTTAGATAAATTCAGACAAAAAGTTATATCTTCTGTATGGAAGGAGCAAGTAGATACTCATAAAGTAAAGGAAATAGATGATAAGATTGCATTAGGAGTTCTGCTTTGGGTTGTTGCTGAAGCTGATGAGAAATTTCTGCCAGAAGAGGAGAATCAGATTAGAGAAATTCTTGTCTCTTATTGTAAGGTTGATAAAGAAACTCTGCCTTTAGTACTTGCCTCTATTAAACAGGCGGCTGATGAAAGAGTAGACTTGTTTCGGTTTACAAACGAGATTACTAAGAATTTAAATTATAATGTAAAACTTCAGATTTTGGATAATCTCTTTCGAGTAGCCTGTAGTGATAAGAATTTAAATAGCTATGAGATTGAAACAATAAGAAAGATATCTGGTTTATTGCGGATTAGTCATAAGGATTTTATAAATTCAAAGATTAAAATTAAAAAGGAGTTTGGGCTTTTAGATTTAAACTTGTAAATTAGAGAATTGGAGGTAATAATGAAAAGGTTATTTTTATTATTGATTTTTTTATTAAGTTTTTTGAATGCTGTTTATGCAGAAGAGAACGAATCAGCATTTATTGTTAATTTTATTACAGGTACAGTAAAAATTGAAGAGAAAAACAGTGGAATCTGGAAACCTCTTTCACAGGCTTCAATTGTTTTACAAAGAGATACGATTGCAATATATGAAAAATCAGAAGTAAACATAAAGAATGAAAGAGGGGATGTTTTAGAAATTAACCAGAATTCAATGTTTACAATTGAACAATCAACAGTTAGTTCTGAAGGTAGTAAATTTTCCTTTCAGCTGTGGATTGGAAATATAAGAGCAAAAGTAAGGAAACTTGGTAAGAACGATTCTTTTAAAGTGATAACACCAGCGGCTGTCTGTTCTGTAAGGGGAACAGACTTTAATGTTGGTGTTGATGAAAGAAGTATTACAAAAATAAAAACCTATGAAGGAGTTGTTGGTGTAAAAGGAGAAGTTGGAGAGGAGGTAATGGTAACAGCCGGCAGTCAGTGTGAGGTTCTTCCTGGAGAGGAGCCTTCCCAGCCTTTTCCAATTAAAAAAGAACATGTCCCAATTAAAGAAGAAAAAGAGTATGTCCCAGAAGAAAAAATAGAAAAGGAAACTAAGAAAAAACCAAAGTCAGTTATTAAAAAAGAGGAAAAGAAAAGGACAACAGGTCCATCGTTTGATATGTACGGAAGTTTAGGAGCAGTTGTTAGAACACAAGAGGATGGTGGTTCTAATATTTATTATAGACTTTGTTTACTTCCAGAGTTTGTAATTGGTAAGTTTGGTATTGGATTAAACTTAGAGTTTTACTTTGATGAAAATAATAATTTACTAAAAGAAGATTGGACATGGAGTAAGGCTATTGAAAAGGTGCTTTATATAAGGTATGGACATAAGTATGACCCACTTTTTCTATATATTGGTGGGTTTAAGAGTGTTACAATTGGTAATGGGTTTATTATGAATAATTACACAAATATGTTACAGTGGCCAGATGTGAAAAAGATAGGATTTGAATGCGATGTTGATACGGGAAGGTTTGGATTTGAATCTATTATTACTAATATTAATAGGTTAGACCTTTATGGTGGAAGAGCATTTTATAGACCATTTTACAGAAGCAGGGTGCCTTTGCTTCCTAAGATGGTATTTGGAGTATCATATCTTATTGATTCAGATCCTGATAGTTTAAGAGCAACAAAAAACGACGAGGTTTACATTTATGGAGGAGATGTTTCTTTGCCCTTAATTAAGAACCCTGTATTTTCTCTAATTCCATTTAGTGATATTGCTCAAATGAGATTGGGAAGAAAATATATTGATGGTGGTTCTCTTGATAAAGGAATGGGTTGGTGTTATGGAGTTAAAGGTGATATAATTATTGGAATAGATTA
>CAYYAU010000138.1:0-3958 GCA_964469765.1 uncultured Clostridia bacterium
AAATCTTCTTATCAGGATAATATTTGCGAGCTGTAACCGCACATACAATTCCTGCTGGCCCTCCGCCAATTATCAACACATTAACTTTCTCTTTCATTGCACTACCCCCTTGGCTAAACTATTTAAATTATCGCAAAAGACCTCCTTCATCCCGCACCTTTAATAAGGTATAAGATGAATATCCAAAGGTGCGGGATTCATTTGCTTCTACCTCTTATCTTTATCCCCCTTCTCCTCAACTCATCTGTTCTTTTTTTAGAACATTCCATACAGAAGAATTTTGGCTCAGATTGTCTCCTATCATAACCAGGCGAGCGTTCTGCAGAGAAATAGGAGTTACCATCTTTAATAATCCAACTCTTAGCCCAACCCTACTAACCTTTTTTGTATTGTGCTTACTGGCTTTCTTGAGCACCCCCTTTAATATTGTCTTTGCAATTGTAAATTCATGCATATTATTACGTTTTTTATATTCGTGTTACTCATAGAGAAAAAAATATTATAGTCGTCAGCTTTCAGGATTCAGAATTCAGCTTTTTGTAAAAACTGTAAAGCATCTTACCTACTTCGTCAGATAAATCCAACAACTTCTGATAATCTACCCGATTTGTATATTTTAATTCAGCTGATAAGATTAGATAGTATTTAGTCTCTTCATCTTTCTCTGTCAGGAAATTTTTCAGTAATTCTATATATTTCCAAAATTAACTCATGTGCTTTTTGCCAAACTCTCAGCTCTCTAAATGTCTTCATAACTGAATCCTGAGTGCTAATCTAGACCTTTACCCGTACTCGACATACTTAATATTGCGTGTTTTACGCCTTTAATTGACTTCAAACTATCCATTAATCTTTGCGCCTCTTTGGAGCTGCCTTTAATAGCAACTATCTCCAAACAATTATTGTGATCTAAATGGATATGCTGGGTAGATATGATTACTTTCTGAAAGTCATGCTGGAGGTCTGTAATTTTATTAAGGAGTTCTCTTTTATGATGGTTATAAACTAAAGTAATCGCGCCGGCTACTTCTTTACCTTCAATCCATTCTTTTTTAACTAATGTTTCTCTGATTAAATCCCCAATTGCTTTAGACCGAGTAGGATAATTCTTCTGTTCAATATGTTTATCAAATTTAGTTATAAGTTCTTCCTCAAGTGATATACTAAAGCGTTTTAATTTGGACATTATTTTAGCCCTATATGTTACATTTATTATAATCGTAACATTTTAATACTGGAATGTCAACAATTCCTTGAAAAAAGGTATTGTCAAGAATAAGGATGTTGCCGAAATCAATATTTTGTGGCATTAAATATCGTCGGTAAAAATATTTGACATCGTCGAGAAAATTTTATATAATATTCCCATCAAGAGGAATTACTACAATGATGGGGATAAAAACATATCAAGAAAAAATGTTTTACAATTTTTCATTAAACAAAAGAGTACCTGAAGACCATTTTTTGAGGAAAGTAGAAAAAGTTGTTGATTTAAGGTTTGTTCGTGAATTAGTTGCACCATATTATAGTCACACAGGACAACCTTCAATAGACCCAGAAGTTTTGTTCAAGATGATGTTAATCGGATATTTTTATGGTATTACCTCTGAACGTAGATTAGCAGAAGAAATATCTGTAAATTTAGCTTATATGTGGTATTTAGGTTATGACCTTGATGAGAAAACACCTAATCATTCTGTTATTTCAAAAGCAAGAGTAAGATATGATAAAGAAGTATTTGAAGAATTTTTTAGACGAATACTTCAATTATGTATAGAAGCAGGGCTTGTCAAATGTGAAAAGATTTATATTGATTCAACATTAATTCAAGCAAATGCATCAGTAAAAAGAGTTGTGTCTAAGAATTCTGCATTTCAAGTAAAGTTCACTCCGAAAGAGTTTGTAGAATGTATTTTTAAGGAGAATCCAAACTCTTTTGAAACAACTAACAGTGATGAACAAACCATCTGCGAAAACCAAATTGATAAGAGCAAAAAACACCATCAATCTTATTGGCAGAAACATATATCTAATGATGACTATATTTCAAGGACAGACCCTGATGCATCTATCATTGGACGACCTAACAAAGGTTTACGTTTAATGTATAAACAACATTTTACTATAGATACAAATGGTAGAATAATTACAGGGGTTAGTGTGACATCCGGTATAGTTGAAGACAGTGAAAAATTACAGGAATTGATTAAGAAACAACCGTTTAAACCAAAAGAAATTGGTGGCGACTCAAAATATGGTACAGCAGAAGTATATAAATATTTAGTGGATGAAGATATTCTACCTGCTATACCACGTTGGCACCCGCCAAATCCAAGAACTCGAAATAGAAAATGGCAACAAGATAAATTCAAATATGACAATAAGAAAGATGTTTATATATGTCCTGCTGGTAAAGAATTAAAAAAGTCAACATACTATGAACAAAGTAAGCATTGGGCATACAAAAGTAAAGTTGGTGATTGTCGTGAATGTGGATTTCGTGATATTTGTTTAGGCAAAAAAACAAAATGTCGTAGTGTATGCAGACATATTTATCAAGATGAAATTGATAAAGCATTGGAATATCTAAACACACAAGAGGCTAAGCAAACATTAAGAGATAGAAAAATATATGCTGAATGGGTATCTGCAGAATCAAAAACTTTACATGGACTAAGAAGAGCAAGATATCGTGGTAAATGGAAAGTGTATACACAAGCGTTTCTTACTGCATTTGTTCAGAATATAAAAAGGTTAGTAAAACATTATGAAGGTGAAATTCAAAACAGATTAAACAATATTAAAATTCTCGTAGATAATATCAAAAGAAGTTATCACAATGTTGCAGAAAAAATTAGAATTTTTCTTAAAACACTGACAGATTGCTTACTAATCAGCACTTCGGCAACATCCTCATTCTTGACAATACCCTAAGAAAGGTAATGTAAAATCTTTTGTGTAATTTCAAATTGACAAAGGAATAAAAAAGGGCTATTCTCCTATTAATAAATCCAAAAAAGGAGGAATAGCCCAATGAGAAGTGTAGCAGAAATTAAGTTAGATGACAAGCATTTATTTGAGCGATGGTCAAGGGTGAAGGAGGATTTTTGGGATGATTTAAAACCAGAGACAGTAAGAGCAGTGAAGAGGTTATTAGAAAGTTTGTTAGAAGTAGAGGTGCAAGATTTAATAGGGAGCGCAAGGTGGGAACATAATTTTCATCGGTGTGGTTACAGGAATGGGTATTATTGTAGGGGATTAACAACAAGTATAGGGTATATAAGCAAACTAAGGGTGCCAAGGATAAGAGAAGGTAGAGTTAGATTTAGAACTATACCTTGGTATAAACAAAGGACAAAGGATGTAGATAAGAGTATATTAGAGATGTTTTTAGCAGGGGTATCAACAAGGAGAGTTAAAGAGGTGTTAAAGCCATTAATAGGAGAAGATATGATAAGTGCAGGGACAGTCTCTGAGATATCGAAGGTATTAGATAAGGAGGTAGAGGAATTTCATAGGAGAGAGATAAAGGATGAGTATGAATATTTAATACTTGACGGGATATTTTTAAATGCCAAAAGTCCAATAAAGAAAAGGAGAAGATGCATATTAGTAGCATATGGGATAAAGGAGGATGGAGGCAAAGAGTTAATAGATTTTCAGGTTGCTGCATATGGGGAATCAGAGAATGGATGGGAGAGATTTCTTAACGGTCTATATTACAGGGGATTAGAAGGGGAGAAGCTAAAACTTATAGTGATAGATGGGAACAAATGAGTTGTTTTCATAATAGAGAAAGTGTTGAGAGAATTATTTTTGCTATATTTTATCATTTAAATAAGAAATGGGAGAAAAAACCCTTAAACAAAACCACTTGAAAAAAAGACTTGACAAGATTTTTTTTATTTTGTATAAAAGGGACATAAAAATTGAATATTTTTGTCGAAGACAGTAGGTC
>CAYYAU010000139.1:0-3955 GCA_964469765.1 uncultured Clostridia bacterium
TATATAGGGATTGTCTTATTTATAACCATAGAACTCATAGATTTGAGCTGAATGACAGTAATAAAGATGTATTTAAAGTATTCATGAAGATGTTTCCTTATAAAACAGAAAGGTTTAAAATAAAGAATTTAAGACTTAATGTCTCTCATAATGAGTATGCCAAGATAATTAATAAGATTAAAAATTATATAGCTGAGGGGGAAACCTATCAGGTAAACTTTACTCTAAAGAGCAAATTTACATTCGTAGGCAGTATTTTTGATTTTTATCTTTCTTTAAGAAAAAAACAGTCTGTGTCTTATACCTCCTTTATTAATTGGCAAAATGGTTATATACTTTCGTTTTCTCCAGAACTTTTCTTTAGAAAAACAGGGACCCATATAGTAGTAAAACCCATGAAAGGAACATGGAATAAAGGAAAGGATATATATGAAGATATTAAGAATGCTTCTAATTTAAAACGGTGTGTGAAGAATAGAAGTGAGAATGTTATGATAGTTGATTTATTAAGGAATGATTTAGGTAGAATTGCTCAAACTGGTACAGTCAATGTGAAAAGACTATTTGAGGTGGAGAGGTATGAGACATTGTTGCAAATGACCTCTACAATCTCAGCAGAACTTAATTCCAATGTAGAAATTTATGATATTTTCAAAGCAATCTTTCCAAGTGGGTCTGTAACAGGTGCTCCAAAGATAAAAACAATGCAGATCATTAATGAGTTTGAAAAAGAACCCAGAGATGTTTATTGCGGAGCAGTTGGATTTTTTTCTCCAAATAAAGATGCAATTTTTAATGTTGCTATAAGGACGATAAGATTAGAAAGTAATAAAGGCGAGATGGGGATAGGTAGCGGTATAGTTTATGATTCTGTCCCGGATAAAGAGTATAATGAATGTAAGTTAAAGATGGATTTTTTAAGAAAGTCTGTTGAAAGGTTTAAATTGATTGAAACAGTGCTTTGGGAAAAGAATAAAGGATATTTTCTTCTTAAAGAACATCTTACAAGACTTAAGGCATCAGCTGAATACTTTTTCTTTAGGTTCTCAATAAAAGAGATTCTTAATAAATTAAAGGAGGTTGAAAAGAGTTTTTCTCATAAATATTCCTATAAAGTAAGATTGTTATTGAATAAAAATGGAAAGATAGAGATTAACTGTGAGAGATTAAATTCATATATGAAAAATGTAAAAATTAGGATTTCAAAAATTTCTGTTGATTCTACTTATAAATTTTTATATCACAAAACAACAAAAAGAAAAATATACAATTTAGAATATAAAAAGGCTTTAGAACAGGGATACACTGATGTTATTTTTACAAATGAGAAAGGCCAGATTACAGAAGGGGCTATATCAAACATATTTATAAAAAAGAATGAAAAGAATGGCATTTTTCTAACCCCACCTGTGGAATGTGGGCTTTTGAATGGAGTATATAGACAATATTTAATACAAAAAAAAGTATTACCAGTTGAAGAAAGGGTTTTATATATTGAGGATATTAAGAATGCAGATGAAGTTTATATATGTAACTCTGTAAGAAAAATGGTCAGGGTAGAATTGAATTAGAGATTGTAAATAGTTTTCTTCTCATTTTTTTCATACTCCACACATCAGTTACTAAGTTATTTAGTTACTCCCTCCTTCCAGACTTCAGTTACTTGGTTACTCAGTTATTAGGTTATTAAGTTATTTAGTAATTCAGTAACTTAGTAACTCAGTAACTGTATTTTTACTTAACAATTACTATCTTCCTTGTTTCCTTATACTCTCCAGCCTTTATATGAACAACGTATAATCCAGAACCAACTATATTGTTATATTCATCTGTCCCATCCCAGTAATATGGTGACAAATCAACATCCTTTTCTTCATCAGCTAATTCTTTTATTCTTTTTCCTTGACTGTTATATATTACCAACCTTACATGAGTTCTTTTTTTTAGTTCTACTCTTATTATTGCTTTTTGGCCCTTTAAGGGATTAAAGACATTGTTAAAACATTTCATTTCTGTTTTATCTGGTTCTATTCTAACCAGTTGGGTTTGAGCCTCTTTTGTAAGATATCCTTTAGATACCTTAATATAAACCTTTATTCCATTTATTAATGGGTATCTTTTTATTATATCTTTTACCAAAATATGCCCCGATATACTACCATCTTCATTTAAGGTAATATTATTGCATAGATTTATAAGAAGAATATTATTATTCTCATCTAATAACTTTATTTGTTCTATTTTGACTGGTTCTATTTCGTTTAGTTTAACATTTTTTTCTGTTTCTCCTGCAAGATACAATATTCCAGATCTGCATACTTTATTTTTATCGAAATATATATTTATATACGGCTCTTTTTCAATGAACTTTATAGCACTTAATTTTCCTGATGATGTATCAAAGACAATAGTTCCTCTTTCATATTTCCTGTACCAAGTATCTTTTTCTTTATGAGGTTCCTCTAAAGGCATACCTAAAGGATAATCATAGATATCATAATAAATCATAGGTTGTTGATAGTTATCGTTAATATAGACATACATATTATCATCTGCTACTAGATGAAGCCATAACCATACATAGTAAATAAATGGGCTATCTTTTTGAAAGTTTTCGATAGGATACTTTCCATCCCAATAGGATGTTGCAAAAAAGATTTTCTTGTTATGTTCTTTTGTTATTTTAATCCACTTAAGATAAAAATCTATATCGGTACACCATGTGTTATATTCCTCAGTCCCCTCATCATCAAACCAGAATCTATTTTCAATCTGTAAACCATCTACAGCGGTAAAGTTTTTATCTTCTTTTAATTTATTAAAAAATATTCTTTTGGGTTCATGATTATCTCTTAAGCCATTTATAATTATTTTGGGAGGATTCGGCTGAGTTCTTTTTTTAATTTCTTTCAAAACCCAGAGGGTTTGGTCAAAATACCGTTCTGTTTGCTCTCTAATATTCCCTGAAGAAATGTAGTGTGAATATTCAGATGTAGAGTTGCGTACATCGCGGTATTGTCCATAGATTATTCCTATATTATCTATAAACAGAGCATTATCTTTGTTTTTGTTAAGTATTTTTAAAGTACACCTCACTATATACTCTCTTACAGTTGGATTATTCATATTAAAGAAGAATCTAGTTGGAAAACTTGGACTATAAGTGGTGGGCATAACAATTGTTTTTCCTTGCTGATAATATTCAAGTGGGCTATCATCTTTAACATATCCATTTTCATCAAATTCAACATACCCGTTTTCAACATTCCCGTTTGTTGTATCAATCTCAACTCCATAATTTAGCTCTGTACCATAAGGAAATAATTCTGGATGTTCTTCAATCATTTCCTGATGTAGATTGAAAATATCCTCTCTTTGTATAATACTTTTGTTTATTGCTTTATTGACTCCATTATACGGACAAGTTCCATATAGCTCATATAACTTATTTACCTCCTCAGGGCTTAAAGCTACAACATAATCCATAACATAGTTATTCGGATAAGATTCTTTGCTGTTAAAAATAGAGCGGTGTCCACTGATAGTTTTGAAGGAAACATAAATATACCCCTCTAAATCCGAGTCTTTAGGAGGTTCTATAGTATGGTGGAAGACAGCCAATTTAATCATATTTTTAGGAAGAAGTGGAAGATTATCATTGCTGCGTTTTTCTTCGTTATAGTATTTTTTTTCATAAAGTTTTAAATAGTGAGAGTAGCTCTTTCCTTGAAGAGATTTTACTTCTCCCATATATAAAAGTAAAATTAAAGCAATAAGTATTTTTGTAGATTTTTTTCTCATTTCTTTTATACTCTTTGTTTTGTAGACCAGTTATTAATGTCCTTAATAACTCAGTAATTCAGTAATTTAATAAACTCTATTTGATTATCACTATTTTTTTTGTTTCCTTATACTCTCCAGCCTTTATATGAACAACGTATAATCCAGAACCAAC
>CAYYAU010000140.1:0-3953 GCA_964469765.1 uncultured Clostridia bacterium
ATTGGAGAAAAAACTACAAAAAGAACTATCATAAAGAAGATACATCTATCTAAATTAACTTTAATTCTTATCATTTTTTATACTCTTTATTCTTTCATAAATGTTTAACACTTTTTCACACATCACTTCTATTGAATACTGTTCAGCGACAAATCTATTAAGTTTTCCAACTCTTTCTCTAAACTGATGATTAAAAAACATCTCAATCTTTTTTGCAATCTCAAAAGAATCTGTTGGGTTCTCTAAAATAAATCTTTTATCCACTTGAGAAACAACCTCACTCGCGCCATTTTTATTACTTGTAATTACAGGAATACCACTTGCCATTGTCTCTAAACATACATTTGAGAATGGGTCGTATAAAGTCGGCAAAACAAAAAGATCCGAAGCTCCGTAGATTTTTTCTATATACCTCAGATGGCCAGCAAAAATCACTTTATCTTGAAGATTCAATCTTTTAACTATATCAACATAAGGTTTTATATTTCCTCTTCCTACAATTAATAATTTAAAATCTTTATTTAAATCTAAAAAACTACATGCTTGTATTAAATATCTAAGCCCTTTCCTTACAAAACCAGACCCAACAAAAAGAATTAAAAAATCATCTTTTTTTATATTAAACTGTTTTCTTATTTCTGAATGGAATCTTTTATTCTCAGGATTAAATTTCTTCAAATCCACCTCATTATATATTACTTCTATTTTCTCTTCCGGAATATTATAATTCTTACTTATTTCTTGTTTTAACAGATTTGAGTTTGCTATTATTTTTTTATACTTTGCTTTTTTAAAAAATCTCTTTTCAAGATACAAACTCATATAATGCTTTGCCCTAAGCCAAATAGAGGCTTTCTTTAATAAATTTAGAGTTATACTATTCCATATCTTAAACCATTCCTTTTGTATTCCATTACCCGCTCTATATATGTCTTGAACCAAAATTTTTTCTAAACTGAAAATAATATCAAATTTTTCTTTTTTAAGTATATCTTCTACCTTTCTACAGAAATAATAAGGCCGTAATGTTTTAGGAAATTGAGGGATACCTATCTTATGAAGATTAAATGCTGAGTTTATTTCATTTATCCATCCACGAGTAAAGATATGGACCTCAAATCCTTTTTCTAATAGTTTTAAGGCAAGATTCTCTAAATTCCTCCCCCCACCCGCAAAAGGATTATAATACTGCCTTATTAGTGCTATTTTGGGTCTGGACATTTTCAGTTATTTTTTTAGCTTTTACCATTTCGTAAATTTGTAAAATCTTCTCAAAACTTGCTTCTACAGGAAATTTTTCAGCTATATTTCTACTTAATTCTTTAGTTTCTTTATAAAACTGTGAGTTAAATAATATTTCAATTTTGTTCGCAATCTCAAAAGAATCTGTTGGGTTCTCTAAAATAAATCCTTTATCCACTTGAGAAACAACCTCACTCGCGCCATTTTTATTACTTGTAATCACAGGAATGCCACTTGCCATTGCCTCTAAACATACATTACTAAAAGCATCATATAAACTGGGTAAAACCAGCATATCAGCAGAGGCGTAAAATTTCTCTATTTCCTTTGTAGTTCCTGCAAAAATTACCTTATTATAAATATTTAACTTCTCTATAATTTTTAAATAAGGTTTTCTTCTTCCTTGCCCAACAATAAGCAATTTAATAGGTTTATCTTTTAAAATACAAATACCCTTTAAAAGGTATTTTAATCCTTTCCTTCTAAAACCAGACCCAACAAAAAGAATTAAAAATTCATTTAAAGAAATATTGTATTTATCTCTAATTTCTTTATAGAAAAACTCTTTATTTCTTGGATGAAATTTATTTAAATCAACACCATTATAAATAACTTTAATTTTTGAATCTTGAATATTATAATTTCTTATGAGGCTTTTTTTTATCATCTTTGAATTTGAAATAATTATTGGAGAAGTATTGCATACTCTTTTTTCTAAATGAATTAATATTAAATCTTTAAAACGAGAACGAAGATAAATCTTATCAAAAATATTATTAGAATTTTCTATAATTTCATTTACCCATTGTTTATAACACCCATCTCCGGCTCTATATATATCCTGATAAGAGGTTCTTTCAAAACTATGAATTATATCGAAGTTTTCTTTTCTTAATAGTTGTTTTACTTTAAAAGAAAATATAATTGCTCTTAGAGCAGATGGATGTTTAATAACCCTTATCGGATGAAAAATAATCTCTTTTGGAGTTTCTTCGCTTATACTTATAGAAAATACATCTACTTGATGTCCTTTTTTAATCAAAAACTTTGCTAAATTAAAGACATATCCTTCTGCTCCTCCGTATGGATGAAAATGATGTTTTATCAATGCTATTCTCATTAATTACTCCTATTTTTAACTTTATTAAAAATCTCTATTATCTCCGAAATGTTTTTTTCAATTGTATAATTTTCTGCAGTCTTACGAGCTTCTATAGAGATTTTTTCTCTTATATCCTTATGAGAAAGTAAAAACTTTATTGCCTCGGATACTTCATAAGAATTTTTTGGATTATTTATTATTAAACCATTTTCTTTATGAGTTATAATCTCTGAAGCACCACAATTTCTACTTACAATCACAGGAATACCACTTGCCATTGCTTCTAAACATACATTCCCAAATGATTCATAAATAGAGGGTAAAATAAAAATATCACTTGCAGTATAAATTTTATTTATCTCATTTTTTATACTTCCAGTAAAGATTACCTTATTTTCAATATTTAATTTCTTTATAATTCTCACATATGGTCCTATTCTTCCTCTTCCAACAACCAGCAATTTAAGAGGTTTATCCTTTAAAATACCTACCGCCTTTAAAAGATATCTTAACCCTTTTATTCTAAAACCAGACCCAACAAAAAGAATTAAAAATTCATTTAAAGAAATATTGTATTTATCTCTAATTTCTTTATAGAAAAGCCCCTTATTTCTTGGATGGAATTTATCTAAATCAACACCATTATAAACAACATAAATATCCTCTGGAGGAACTTTATAATTTAAAATTAGTTCATCCTTCATTTTATCTGAAATTGCAATGATTTTCTTATAATTGCCTCTTTTGAAATTTTCCCTTTCTAAATAAAGAATTAAATAGTGAAATGGGTTTAAATATATATCTTTACAACAAATATAATAGTTGGAAGAACTCTTTTTAGTTGTCTAATCCATTCACAATGACAACCCTCAGCTGTTCTGTAAATATCTTTATAACTAATTCTTTCCAAGCTAAAAATAATATCATACTTTTTCTTTTTTAATAAGGATGTTACTTTTTTATTAAAAAGTATTATTCTTAAAAAAGATGGATGTTTTGGAACTTTAATTAGATGCAATATTATTTTCGGGGGAAGTTGTTTAGTTGCTGTTCGAGCAAATATTTCTATTCTATGTCCTTTTTTAATTAAAAACCTTGCAAAATTAAAGGCATACCCTTCTGCTCCTTTGTATGGATGAACATTCTGGCGAATTAAAGCAATTCTCATTATCTTTTCTTTTTTGTGTGTATTAATTTTTTATAAATTTTTTCTATCTTACTGGCCATCTTTTCTAATGTAAATTTTTCTTGAACTGTTTTTCTTGTTTCTTTAATTATTCTATTCTTAAGTTCTCTATCTCCAAGGAGGGTTTCAATTGCTTTTGAAATTGCTAAAGAATCTTCTGGCTTAACCAATATGCCATTTACACCATTATGAATAACCTCCTCAATACTACCAACCTTTGTCGAAATAACTAACTTTCCCATAGCTAAACCCTGAAGAACTGCTTGAGAGACCCCTTCTGAAGTTGAACAAGAAACAAGTATATCTGTGTCTGCTAAAATTTCAGGAATATCTTCTCTAAATCCTAACATTAATACAAACTCTTCTAATTTCATATCTATTATCTCTTTCTTAATCTTTTTTTCTAAATCTCCTTTACCTATT
>CAYYAU010000141.1:0-3945 GCA_964469765.1 uncultured Clostridia bacterium
GGTGCGCTTCATGATATGCTTATTCCTTTTAAGAAGTATGATGTTAATTTGACAAAGATAGAGTCACGACCAACAAAAAGAAAAGCATGGGAGTATATATTCTTTGTAGATTTTGTGGGACATATTGAAGATAATAATGTAAAAGAAGCACTAGAAGAATTAGAGGAAAAGTGTCTTTTCTTGAAGGTGTTAGGTTCTTATCCGAAGGGAAGATTATGATAAAAAAACTTTTAAGAAAAAACATAGAAAAATTCAAACCTTATATAGCAGGTAAACCTTTGGAGAAGATAAAAAGAGAGTTAAACCTAAATACAGTGTATAAACTTGCTTCTAATGAAAACCCATTACCCCCTTCAGTTAAGGTAAGAAAAACGATTCTAAAGGAATTAGTTAATTTAAATCGTTATCCTGATAGTGATGGGTTTTACTTAAAGAGTGCATTAGCAGAAAAGTTCAAACTTAAAACTGAAAATGTTGTATTGGGGAATGGAACTGATGAATTAATAGAGATTATTGCAAAGACGTTTCTTAACTTACAGGATGAAGTTATTGTTTCAGAGCATGCATTTATTAGATATAGGATGGCAGGTGAAGTTTTGGGATGCAAAGTAAAGACTATTCCTATGATTAATTTTACACATAATCTAAAAGAAATGGCAAAAAATGTATCTAAAAGGACAAAACTTATTTATATCGCTAACCCGAATAATCCAACAGGAACATATGTAAATAAGGATGCTGTTGAGGACTTTTTTAGAAAAATTCCATCTACCGTAATTGTTGTATTTGATGAAGCCTACTATGAATATGTAGATAAAAATGATTACCCTCAAACCGTAAATTATATAAAAAGAAACAAAAATATCCTTGTGCTTAGAACCTTCTCTAAGATTTATAGTTTAGCAGGACTGAGAATTGGGTATGGTTTAGGAAAGAAAGAATTAATCTCTTATTTAGAAAGAACAAGACCACCA
Source organism: uncultured Clostridia bacterium (assembly GCA_964469765.1). Classification (GTDB taxonomy): domain Bacteria; phylum UBA6262; class WVXT01; order CAYYAU01; family CAYYAU01; genus CAYYAU01. The sequence continues at coordinate 975 of CAYYAU010000141.1, forward strand.
TTTAATACTAATAGAGTTGCTCAGGTTGCTGCGGTTGTGTCTCTTAAAGATAAAAGCCATATTTTCTCTTCAAAAAGGTTGGTAATTAGAGAAAAAGTATGGCTTGAGACTAAACTGAAACAGTTAAATCTTAAGTATATTCCTACAGTAACCAATTTTCTTTTGGTGAATGTGGGAAATGGAAAAGAAGTTTTTAAAAGATTACTGAGGAAGGGTGTTATTGTAAGAAGTATGGATGAGTATGATTTATCACAGTTTATAAGGGTAACGGTCGGACTTCCAAAGGAAAACAGAAAGTTTATTAGAGAACTGCGGGCAATTTTAAAAAAATAAAGCCTATATTTATGCAGATTCAGGGAGGTTGTAATGATACTGACACTGAAAGCAGGTGTAACAAAAAAGGGTGTTCAAGAGATTATAAATAAGATAAGAGAGTTAGGATTTACTCCACATATTTCTAAAGGTAAAGAAAAAATTATAATTGGCGTTATAGGAGAAAATGCTATTGCAGCGAGAGAAATTTTTGAAGGATTCTTTACTATAGAATCAATTACTCCTATCTCTCAACCATTTAAGTTAGCAAGTAGAGAGTTTAAGAAGGAAAATACCATTATAAAGATAAATGATATAAGGATTGGTGACAAAAAGATTGTGGTGATGGCTGGTCCTTGTTCTGTTGAAAAAAAACCATTGCTTTTATCCATTGCTAAAGAAGTAAAAGATGCTGGAGCTAAGATATTAAGAGGAGGGGCATTTAAACCAAGAACATCTCCTTATTCGTTTCAAGGCTTAGGAGAGAAAGGACTTCAATATTTGAACGAAACGAAGAAGATAACAGGAATGCCTGTAGTTACAGAAGCAATGAATCTTGAACAACTTAAACTGGTATGTAAATATGCAGATATTATTCAGATTGGTGCAAGAAATGTTCAGAATTTTGAGCTTTTAAAAGCAGTAGGGAAAACAAGAATGCCCGTTCTTCTAAAAAGAGGAATAGCTACAACAATAAAGGAATTTTTGATGTCTGCTGAGTATGTTATGTCCCATGGAAACTACAATGTAATTTTGTGTGAGAGAGGTATTAGAACATTTGAAAATTCAACAAGGTTTACCTTAGATTTAAATGCTATTCCTGTGATAAAGAGATTAAGTCACCTTCCTGTAATTGTTGACCCTTCCCATGGAACAGGTGTAAGGGATTATGTAATACCAATGTCAAAAGCTGCAATAGCGTGTGGAGCAGATGGTCTTATTATAGAGGTTCATCCAAAACCTCAAGAAGCCTACTCTGATGGAGCACAGTCACTTTTGCCAGAGCAGTTCTCCGAGCTTATGAAAGAAGTAAATCTCATTGCAAAGGCTATAGGTAGAGATATATAATTATGGAAAAATGGTTTAATAAAATAGCAATTGTTGGTGTTGGTTTTATGGGAGGGTCATTAGCCCTTGCTCTTAAGAAAAAAAAGGTATGTAAGGAGATTTTTGGTATTGGTAGAAATATAAATAAGCTTAAGCAAGCTAAGAAACAAGGTATTATTGATAGTTACTCTTTATCGTTTGATAATAATCTGAAAGAATGTGAAATCATATTTATAACAAATTTTCCATCAGTTGTTGTTCCTACCTTTAAAAGAATTTTGCCTTATATTGGGCCAACAAGTATTATAACAGATATTTCAAGTGTGAAGGAAAATATTTTAAAACAAATAGAGCAAATTTTCTATAAGAAGTATAAAAAGAAAGCATATTATAAAATACCTTTTATTGGAGGTCATCCTCTTGTTGGTTCGGAAAAAAGAGGATTTTTGAACGCAAAAGTAGACCTTTATGAAAATGCACCTGTTATTTTTACTCCAACAAAGCATACTGATTGTAATAAGAAAAACATTATTAAACAGATATGGCAAAGAATAGGTGCCTACACTATTGAAATGTCTCCTTCAGAACACGATTATATTATTGGGATATTAAGTCATCTGCCCCATATTTTCGCTTATATCTTAATTGATAATTTAAATTTGATATCATTCCATAAACTAAAAAAGATTATACCTCCAAGTTTTAAGGAACTTACACGTATCGCTTCAAGCAACCCTCTTTTATGGAAGGAAATTTTTATTGATAATAAAGCAATGAATAGAATTCTTGATAGAACTATAAATAGGTTAAGGAAGATAAAACTTCTTATTTCTGATAAGAAACAAACTAAAATAGAAGGATATCTTAAAAAAATTGAATCTGTAAGAAAAAGGTTAGTTTAAAGTTTCTTTCCATAAGATAGTCCACTTATTTCAGATGAATTCCTAAAAATTAAATTTAAATCCAATGGCAACTCAAATTTCAAAACTTAAATCCTACAGTAAAGAGATAACCTTACCAGGTGATAAATCAATATCTCACAGAGCAATTATATTAGCGAGTATTTCTAAAGGGACCTCATACATTAAAGGGTTTCTTAATTCATTGGATTGTATTGCGACATTAAATGCGTTTAGAAAAATGGGTATAGAGATTAAAACTACAAAAAAGGAGATTATAGTCAAAGGGAAAGGTCTTAAGGGTCTATCTCCTTCAAAGACGGTGATTGATTTAGGTAATGCCGGAACAGGTGTTAGGCTATTAAGTGGGGTATTATCTGGTCAAGATTTTACTTCAAGTTTAACAGGAGATAGTTCTTTAAGGAAAAGGCCTATGGATAGAATTATTATTCCTTTAAGGATGATGGGAACGGATATAAAAGGAAAATATGATAAATACCTGCCTTTGAAAATTAAAGGAACAAAACTTAAACCAATTGTATATAACCTTCCTATAGCAAGTGCTCAGGTTAAGTCAGCAATTATTTTAGCAGGTCTTTATGCAGATGGTAAAACCACTGTTATTGAGAGGATTCCATCAAGAGACCATACTGAACGAATGTTGCTATATTTTGAGGCGGATATTTCAAAAAAGAAAAATAAAATAGAGATAG
>CAYYAU010000142.1:0-3938 GCA_964469765.1 uncultured Clostridia bacterium
GAAGTTCGATTCTTTTATCTACTGTGCTTAGTATCTCAGCAATCTTTTTTTGCTCTGAGAGTGGAGGAAGGAGGAGCTTGAAATTTTCTAAAGTTTCTTTTGAAAGTTCTTTAAAAGTACTCCCACCACTTAAATTCACCAATAAATTTCTTTTGCTTAATAGATAGTATGCATAGAATTTTGAGTTCACTTCTCTTCTGTCTTTTGGTATTAATCCTTTACAACCCTGATTAAAAGTTGCATTGTTTTTAACTATAACAACATAACCCACTGGTGCTCTTGTTGAGATAATAATTGAATCAATAGGCATTAAAGTTAAATTTGTTTCTTCTAATCCTTTTTTCGTAACTTTCCTTTTACTATTTTTTATATACACACTGCCATTTAGCTTACTCATGTCAGCAGGAGTAAGCCAAACAATATTCCCGCTTTCCCAATATTCCTTATTTTTTGTTGAAGGAGTAGTTCCTGTTTCTACATTAAATAAATCAACAACTTTTTTAACTTCCCATTCTCTTGGTATCCTCCCAATCTCTGTATCTTTAAATTCTTTATGCCCAATTCCTTTGGTTAGTAACTCCTGCATCAGGCCCTTTTTGAGCCTCTCAGTTTTTGATATAGCCTCATCAACCTTTTCAATGGCATTATCAACAGTGGAAAGAATCTCAGCAATCTTTTTCTGCTCTGGAAGAGGAGGAAGGGGAATCCGAAGTTTACCTAATTCTGATTGATTTATAGATGCCTGATTAACCGCTTTCTTTGACATATGTCTGAAAACTGCCTTAGATCTACAATATTTCAACAAATATAGAAGGTAAAGAGGTTCAATAATTCTTTTTTGTACCCTTAAAATGAGTAAATTCATACCATGTAATAATAAAGGTGGGTAATCATTATATATTGCTGTTTTTCCTATATGTTCTAGGCTGTTAATATGACTAAAAAGTATATCTCCATGTTTGAGTTTATATTTATTTATTTCTCTTTCTGAAATTTTCTCAATATAGCCGACTTTTTCTACATTGATTCTCTCGCCTGATATTGTTTCTATACGTGTTACAGGTATTCCTTTCCCATCTTTATTTTGTTTCGTAACTAAACCATTCCTAAACAACTCTAGAACATCCCTTAACCTTAAAAGTTTCCATCCATTTTGCATCTTTCCAATTTCTGTTTGTTTATAATTTTGTAAATTTTCTTTATCTTTGGAATAACTCACAATATTTATTCCCCTTCTTTAATTTCTTCATCACCACTTTTTGAAATATCAATAGATAGTTTTTCTGCTAGGAATTTAATAACTGACTTTTTCTCATTACTATCTACCTCAGAATACAAATCCTGTAAAGGCTTTCTTATTACATCAGAAAAATATTTTTCAGGTTTGAACTTACCTCTAGATAAAATTCCATTCAATAACTGTAATCGCTCAATATTTTTCTCTTTTACAAGAGTATCTATAGCATCTTGTATAATTTTTGTTTTATTTAATACTTCCTGATAGTAAAAATACTCTTTATTTAAATTAAATGTATCTATTGAAATTGTCTTTAAGTTGTTACAAAGATATTCTGTGATTTTATCTTTATAATATTTTTGGAAACTTTTACCCATTAACGAAATAAGATTATGCCAATTCTCTTTTTGCCAATCTGAATATTCACTATCGCTTTTTACAAATTCAATGATAGCCTCTGTGAAACTATTTTCTAAGGAAAATTCTTTTTGTTTATTTTTTATTTCTAAGGCCGATGATGTAAGATATGTATCATTTTTTAGTGCTTCAAACCATGCATCTTTGCTAATATTTATTAATTCATCAGCAATTTTAATAATAACCTGCTGATTCTCTGTCTGTTCAATTACTAAAGATAATTCGTAAGAATATTCAACTAAATCTATGTTATCTGTAGTTATTATTTCTTCTTCTAGATTAGCATATTTTGTAAATTTTTTTACTAGTTTTAAAACTTTCTCATCCCTATTTCTCGTGTCTTCAAAAAGGTTTGAAAAATTCTTCAGTCTAACTAATGCACCTTTTACACGGAATAACTCAACTGCATCTTCATCATCAAATGCTATGTTAATAATATCTCTTACCAGCTTATTCTTTTTATCAGTAGATAGTTCCCAGAGAAATGACCATAAATGGTATTTTTTTATTTTTTCAAAAATCTGTTTTGCGTTATCAGGATTAGAGTTAATCCAGAAATTCTTTATTTCATTAAATCCTCTTGTTGAATTCTCAGCAGCAGGAATGGTCTTAGACTGTAGCTCTTCCTTAAATACATATCCGCAAAGCAACGCTACATAAATTAAATTTTGTATTCTTCGGTCCCAGAAAAGATTATAATATTGACCTGAGCTTACAATATTATAGGCAATTTTATTAATCTCCTCTAAGTCATAAAGTTTAAAGGTTATAACGTTGATTATTCTAAATATTTCATCTGATTGATTTGAATAATTACCATTATTCCAGTTTATATATTGTAGACATTTCTGCAAAACAGCATCCCATCCAGTTTTAATACCTGCATCAATAGTATACTGAACTGCTTCGGTTAAACCATCCTGTAAAGTCTGTCCAGGAACTATTGCTTCATTAAATTCTTTAACAATATTCTCAGGAGGAGCGATCCATTTGTACATTTTTAACCCTAAATCGGATGAAGATTTGGCTAAGAGATTAAGATGATTTAATGATAATCCCTCAATAGTTTCCTGCTGAACAGGAACCTTTATATCTTTCATAGTATTTATTACTTTTAATAAGCCTACAATAAACTTTTCCCATTCTACCCCCTTGCCTTCATTCACATAATTTCTAAGACAGTTAATTAGATGTTGATACAAATTTTTTATGAAATCTTTCTTCTGATGGCAAATCTTAATTAAACATACATATTTGTCGATTTCTTGGTCACTCCATTCAATTTCTTTTGGAGCAATACTCACATCAACTTTGCTAACTTTATTGACAAATTCATTAAATCTTTCATAGTTACCTTTCCAAAGGCTATTGTATATTGCTTTTGCCGAGGATAGTGCAAGATCAAGGTTCATGTCATAGTGCTCAATATGATAGTTAAAAATATGCCAGAATCCATCACCGTGACTTTCACTTAGTTCTTTAAGGCGTTCTCCTTTCCCCTCACTCAAGGTCATGGCTATTTCTGGCTCTAGTAAAAGCTGAACTCCTTTTTCAGGTGGTACACCAAAGACAAGTCCTGATAATTCTTTAACACATGTTTCAGGAAGTAATGCTTTATGTTTTGGATCAATAAATTCATTCTTAAATAATTTTGACTTAATTTTATCTGTACTCTTATTTGCTAATTCTCTCCAGCAAACATAATAGGCTATGCTACTTATTGACATAGTATGTCCCCATTGAGATACTAAAAATCCCACTTGATTGATATAATTCTTTATTTCTCTGGGGGTTGGTATATCGGTTAAATCTTTCCTTGTAAGGCGTAGAATGCGTATAAGTTTCTCTTTATCGTTTTGTGTCCAATCTTCTAATGCTTCGTTCATCATCCGTCTTGCAAACGTTTCCCATCCAGAAAAGATCGGTTTTGGTACCTCTATTTTTAATTGAAAGCATTTATCAAAGAATGGCTTGGATAAGTTTTGATTAGTGTTATCATTCATTCTATTCCATAAACGGGATAATCCTTCCGCATCATATGGGACAATAATCCAAATTCTATCAAACCATTCTTTTTTATTCCAGGTTTGGGTTCTTTGAGACAAAAAAGTCTGAAGAGTTGACCATATTTTTAACGCATCATGCACATCAATACGATCTAAATTATCAATCACTAAAATCAACTTTTTAATCTCTGAATTATTAAAGATAGTCTCCATAACCTTATTAAAATATTGTTCAAATTCTATAGAAGATCTCTCATCCTCCTCAGATACTTCTTGGG
>CAYYAU010000143.1:0-3934 GCA_964469765.1 uncultured Clostridia bacterium
CAACCTATTACTGCTACATTTATTAATGCTAACATCTTCGCAGGATATTTAGTAATGATGATTCCTCTAACTTTAGGAACATATATTAAATCAAAAAGAGAGTATAAGATAATAAAAAAATTTACCAAAAAACCTTTTATAACTCTATATCGCCTTCTATTTATACAATTCTTTATTTTGTTGTTTATTCTGTTACTCACAAAATCTTTAGGTGGCATTATTGCTGTATTTTTCTCATTATTGATTTATTTTTTCCTTACGGATAATTTAACTAAAAAGAAGAAAATATGTTTTTATTCTATTGGTTTTTTACTATCAATACTTGTAATAAATAAACTGGTTAATACTGAATTCTATAATCGTCTTCATTGGTGGATAGCCTCAGTAAAGATGTTTAAGGATTTTCCAGTTTTAGGAATTGGTTTAGGAAATTTTATAGATATTTATCCTATTTACAAAGCAGGAACTCTCAGTACTATTTATCCCCATAGTTTCTTCTTAAAAATTCTCTCTGAAAATGGCATTTTAGGGTTAATTCCATATATACTTATTCTTCTATTTTTATTTAAAATAACAAAATACTATAAGACAGAAAAAAAACATTTATACAAGATAGAATTACCATCCATAATTGCATCATTATGGGGAACAATATTACTTAACATCTTTGATTATAGCCTTATTATACCTTCAATTTCAATTTTATTCTGGGTGCTTTTTGGAATTTTATGTCACTATCTTTCTTTACCGGAAAAATATATCCTTTATAAAAAGAGCTTATCAAATAAAGAGTTAAGAGTAGGCACTATCTATAAAAACCAAAAAAGAGTTATAAAGGGTCTAAGTTTAATAATTGCGGTTCTACTGCTAAAAACTATACTTATTCCTTTTTTATCAAGTAAACAATGGGCTGAAGGAAACTACATCTTTAAAAATAAACAAAACCTTTCTGTTGCTGAAGAGAAATTCATAAAAGCTATTGAGCTGATGCCAACAAATCCATACTATTATCTTAGTTTATCGCAACTTTATTTAAGTTATTATCTAAAGGAAAGAGAAAAAAACTATTTAGATGAAGCGCTTTTTACAATTGAGAGATTTAAGAAATTTAGATATATTCTTCCAATGAAAAATACCTACACAATATTAACACGGCTAAAATCAAATGAAAAATAAACTGTTATTATTTTTAATGCTTATTATATTCGGCCTTGCCTTACTTAAAGGAGGGAGAGAACCAATAGTATCTCTTACATTTTCAGTTTTAGTGTTAATAATATTTATAATAATACATAAAAAGAGAAAAATTAGATTATCTAGTTTAAATATAATTGGAGTTTTATTAATCTTTAGTGTGTTCATTTCTTTATTCTACACAGTCTACTACTATAGTTCTTTATTAAATTTTATTGTAATCTTTTCTTTATTTTGTATATATTTATCTCTCCAAAAAATCATAAAAACAGAGCAATATAAACCAATACTTCTTTTTATTTTTTTAATTGGTATAGTATATACAACAATAGGCTATGTTCAAATTATAAAGCATTCCCAGATAAAAGGTTTATTTACCAATCCTGCTCATTTAGGAGAGTTTATTGCATTATGTATCCCAATAGGATTACTCAATGCATTTTCAGAAAGAAAGCGGTCAATCACTGCTTTTTATTATATAATAACCACCTTTATGTTTCTTATCCTTTTACCAATCAACTCTCGTTCAGCCTTTTTAAGTCTTTTTTTAATGTTAATTATTAGTATTTTATTATATCCTCAAAAACCAAAAAAGATGATACTACTCAGTTTCTTATTAATACTGATTGGTTTAGGAATAATAAATTTTAAAAAAATGAGTAAACTTTATAATATTGACCCTTATAAAGGAAAAAGAACTAATGTGTGGATAAGTAGCTTAAAGATTATAAAAGAGAAACCATTTTTTGGAATTGGCATAGGAAACTTCAAGTATGGATTTTTAAAACATAATTTTGGGACTACAGGAACAATATCAAAATTTGGAAAGTTTGCCCAGTTTGCACATAATGAATTTCTAAATATAGGTGCTGAAACAGGAATAATAGGTATGATATTATTAATTTTATTCTTTATTATTTTTTATAAAGAAATCCTGAAAGAAAAAGAAAAATCCTTTTCTACTATGTTGTCTATTATTTGTGTAAGTGGAATACTTTGCCAAAGTATGTTTGATTTTAATTTACATCTTCCAATATTTAGTGTAGTTTTAATCTTTCTAATCACAATAGGAATAAGAAAACAGATAAATGAGGAAAGTTTAATTTTAACAAGATTTTTTTCTGTATTTAGTTTAATCCTTATTATAATTACAACTGCCCTTGTTCTCTCAGAAATATTCTATAAAAAAGGAAATTATCCTATTGCTCAAAGATTAGTGCCATTCAATTCAACATACTATTTGAAGACCCCTTCTATTGATAATTTAAAAAAAGCCATGAAGTTTGACCCACTCAATGCCTCTTTACATAAAAAATTAGCGGATACTTATTTTAACAATAATAACCTTATGCACTCCTTATATCATTACAAACAGGCAATCAGATTAAGTCCATATAATGCATTTTACTATTTTTCATTAGGAGCATATTATTATAACAGAAAAGAGTATAAAAATGCCTTATCTGTTTTTAAAAAGGCTACTCACTTAGAGAGAAACTTTCTAAAAGCCAGATTCTATTTAGCAAAATGTTATCAAATGCTAAATCAAGAAGAGTTAGCCTTGAAGGAATTCTATAATATTCTTCAATTAAATGATATTATTAATTCACTTTATGAACCACATTTAAAATATGAAAAAGCATTAATTGAGTTTGACCTTTCCTTGGTTCATCTTGAATTAGCAAGATATTGGAACAGCAGAAAAAATTATGAACAAGCAATTATAAGATACAACAAAGCAATAAAGATAAACCCAAAACTGCCCGATGCATTTAATGAGTTGGCACATATCTATTTTCTAAAAGAAAATTACAAAAAAGCAAAATCTTATTTAGAAAAGGCACTTGCACTAAATCCAAAAAACAAAGGATATAAAAAAAATCTGGAAAAATTAAATTATACAATTGAACAAAATAAAACATATGAATGAAAGAAAGATATCCTATTTGCATTTTCTTATAATCTCTTTTATTATCATTACAGTTGTCTTGATATTCTTTTCTAAGATATTTTTTACTCCACTTTCCTTTTTTATAAGGGATTTTAGCTATCAATTTCATCCATTCAAGACGTTTGCTTATGAAAACATTATAAAAGGCGAACTTCCCTTATGGAATCCATATAGCAGTTGTGGAACTCCATTCTTAGCAAACCCACAATCTGCAATATTCTATCCTTTATCAATATTTTTTTATTTATTTTCATATCCAACAGCTTTAAAACTTTTTATCTTTATGCACTTTTTTCTTGCATTCTTATTTTTCTATCTTTTATGTAAAGAGTTAGGATTAAACAAATCATCATCATTCTTTGCAAGCTTAATTTTTAGTTTTAATGGCTACTTTCTTGTTAGAATTGAATTCTTAAGTATATTAGGAACAATAATTTGGATACCTGTATTACTTCTTTTATTAAAACATATCTCTTTTAGATCTCTCTGGTTATGTATAACTTTTGCAATTTCGTTAGCATATACATTTTTAGCAGGACACACTCAAATATTCTTTTATATATTATTATTTTTGTTCGCTTACATATTACTATTACAGAAAAATGCTTTATTACCTTTTCTGTTTTCAGGAATATGCGCAATTTTTATTATATCTATTCAATTCTTGCCTACATTAGAGTTTCTCCTACAGTCAAACAGAGGAAAAGGATTAACATATCAAACAGCAAGTATATGGCCTTTGTATCCTAAAGAAATCATAAACCTTATCTTTCCATTCTTTTGGGGAAG
>CAYYAU010000144.1:0-3921 GCA_964469765.1 uncultured Clostridia bacterium
TAGAAGGAGATAAACTTCTTAAAAAAGTTGCTCAATTATTTAGATATACCTTAAGAGAAACAGATATTATCGCACGATATGGTGGTGAAGAATTTGCAGTAATTCTTCCAGAAACTCCTAAAGGGGGTGCTTATCAAGCTGCTGAAAGACTACGTTCTACTATAGAAAAACAAAGTTTTGGGAAAAATAAAAGAATTACAATTAGTATAGGAGTTTCATCGTATCCGGATGATGGATGTTTTAGAGAAGACCTCATTGATAAAGCAGATAAAGCACTTTATCAAGCTAAAACAAAAGGAAGAAACCAAGTTTGTATAAACTAAAAACAGCCGTGTGGCTAAAACATTAAAGGAGGTTAAACAAAATGTTAGAGTGTGATAAAAAGAAAAAGATTATTGATAAGTTTAAAGTTCATGAAAAAGATACAGGTTCTGCTTCTGTTCAAATTGCTCTTATGACTGAAAGAATAAACTATCTTACGAGACACTTTAAAATCCATAAGAAAGACCATCATTCCCGGCAGGGTTTACTTAAACTTATCAGCAAACGAAGAAAACTTTTAAATTATCTTAAAGAGAATAATATAAAACAGTATCAGGAAATAGTTGAAAAATTAAACTTAAGGAAATAAACAATGAAATTAGAAAAAGAAATTGGTGGAAGAAAATTATCCATTGAATGGGGAAAATATGCAAAACAAGCATCAGGTGCTGTTACAGTTCAATATGGAGAAACTGTTGTTTTAGTTACAGTTACAATAGGAGAACCTCCTGAAGAGCTTATAAACTTTTCTCCTTTAGTTGTTGATTATAGGGAAAGAACCTATGCAGCGGGAAAGATTCCAGGCGGATTTTATAAAAGAGAAGGAAAACCCCGAGAAAAGGAGATTTTAAGTTCACGTTTGATTGACCGTTCTATAAGACCACTTATTCCAAAAACATTCTTAAATGAAATTCAGATTATGGCAACAGTATTATCTGCTGACCAAGAAAATGACCCTGATATCTGTTCTGTTATTGGAGCAAGTACTGCATTGGCAATTTCTTCTTTTCCAGGAACAACACTGATAGGGGCAATAAGGATAGGCAAACTCAATAATAGATTTATTATAAATCCCACATATGAAGAAATTGATGTGAGTGAACTTGATTTAGTAATTGCAGGCACAGAAAAAAATATATTTATGATGGAAGGAGAGGCAAAGGAAGTTTCTGAAGAGACTATAACCGAGGCAATTAAATTTGCTCAGCCATATCTAAAGGAAATTACTGATTTAGAACAGGATCTTTTAGAAAAAATTTCAATTTCAGAAAAATTAACAATCTCATCATTTGACTTACCATATGAATTAGAAAAGGAAATAAGAGAATTCTGCTATGAAAAAATGAAAGAGGTATTATCCACATTAAAAAAGAAAATTACAAGAGAAAAAAGAATTAATGAAATTACAAAAAAAACTTTAGAACATTTCAAAGATAAAATAACTGATGTGGAAATGGAAATGAAATTTAATCTATTTTTAGAAAGTATCGAAAAAGAAATAGTTAGAAAATTAATATTAGAAAAAAATTACAGGGTTGATGGCAGAAATCCAGATGAAATTAGAACAATCACATGTGCTGTTGGAGTGTTACCAAGAACGCATGGTTCAGGGATATTTACTCGCGGAGAAACGCAGGCGTTAGTGACTACAACATTAGGCACTACTAGCGACAAACAGATAATGGATGAACTTGAATGCGAATATAAAAAAAGATTTATGTTACATTATAATTTCCCACCATTTAGTACTGGTGAAGTAAGACCAAACAGAGGGCCGGGTAGAAGAGAGATTGGACATGGAGCCTTAGCAGAAAAGGCTTTAAAACCAATTCTTCCGAATGAAGACGAATTTCCATATACAATTAGAATAGTTTCTGATATTCTTGAATCTAATGGTTCATCATCAATGGCAACTGTTTGTGGCGGTTCATTGTCATTAATGGATGCAGGGGTACCTATAAAATCGTCAGTTGCAGGTATATCTATTGGATATGTTAGCAACAATGAAAAATATGTTCTTTTGTCCGATATAATAGGAACTGAAGATTTTTTTGGAAATATGGATTTTAAAGTTGCAGGAACCAGGCAAGGAATAACAGCAATACAGTTAGACCTAAAGACTGAGCAAATGGATATTGAAATTTTAACAAATGCTTTACAAAAAGCAAAAGAAGGTAGATTTAAAATCTTAGATAAAATGGAAGAAACAATTAAAACACCGAGAAAAGAAATCTCTAAATTTGCTCCAAAGATTATTACGTTGAATATTGACCCTGATAAAATTAGAGAAGTCATAGGTCCTGGTGGAAAAACAATCAATAAAATACAAGACCAAACCAACTCTATTATCGAAATTCAGAACGATGGTAAAATAACTATTATTGGAGATACAGAAAAATCTATTCTGTCTGCAAAAGAAATGGTTGAGTATTTCACTGCTGATGTTAAAGTTGGAAAAATCTATAAAGGTAAAATATTAAGATTAAAAGATTTTGGAGCCTTTGTAGAAATACTTCCTGGAAAAGAAGGACTTCTCCATATTTCTCAAATATTTGATCGAAAAATAGAAAGTATATATGAGGTTTTAAAAGAAGGGGACGAAATCTTAGTAAAATGTATTGAGATTGATCATCAAGGAAGAATAAATTTAAGTCATAAAGCAGCTATAAAGGAATTAAAAAAGAATAATTTATGAAAAAGAATAATAAAGACTCCTTAAAGAAACTTTATCAATTTATGTTGAAAGAAAATCTTTTAGAATTAGACTGGTGCAAAAATAATTCACGCATATTCATAAAGAGAGATTATCCAAAAAAACCTGTCTACATAAAGAAAGAGGAAAATAAAAAAGAAGAAAATTCTATTGAAAAACAAAATTTAAAAGAAATTATTTCACCGATTGTAGGAACTTTTTACTCATCTCCATCACCAACATCACCACCATATGTCCGCGAAGGAGATGAGGTGGATGCGGACCAAACCGTTTGTATCGTCGAGGCAATGAAGATTATGAATGAAATAAAAGCGGTAGCAAAATGTAAAATACATAAAATTTTAGTTGCAAATGGTGAAAGTGTAACTCTAAATCAACCTTTATTTTTAGTTAAACCTTTGTAAAAAATCTTAAAGAATAAGGAAAGTTCAAAAAAAAATAAAATTTTAAGAAAAAACAAATAAAACAGATAAAATTGAAAGTATGTTATTATAATGTAAATTGACAAAAAATTAAAAAAAAATTAAAATTAGTTTTGAATTAAAAAAAATCCTTCAATAAGGAGGGGTAAATGGCAAAAAAGAAAAAGAAAAAAGCTAAGAAAAAGAAGAAGAAATAAGTTTAGCTTTTAAGTTGAGTTTTAATTTTAAAAAAGGCGAGTTACTAAAGACTCGCCTTTTTTCACTTTTATTGGAACACTTTAATAAGGAGTAAACAATGTCATATGAAATTGGTATACTGGCTGGTAAAATTTGGAATTATTTAAATTTAAATGGAGAGGTTAATTCTCTCAAACTTAAATTAGATTTAGAAATTAATAGAATTCAACTTTTCCTCGCATTGGGTTGGCTCTTGAAAGAGGATAAAATTAATCTAGAGAAGAAAAACGAAGAATACTTCATAAGCTTGAAACAATAATGGAAATAATAAAATCAATTTTACTTGGGGTATTACAAGGAATTACTGAATTTCTGCCAATTTCTAGTTCTGCTCATTTAGTTTTTTTTCAAAATCTATTGAAGTTCAAGTCTCCTCCTCTTTTATTTGATATTGCTGTTCATTTTGGTACACTTCTTGCTATAATAATATATTTCTTTAAGGAAATAAAATCCCTTTGTTTAAATTTGTTAAAATCAAAGTTGGCAAAAAGAAAATTCCTCCTTATC
>CAYYAU010000145.1:0-3912 GCA_964469765.1 uncultured Clostridia bacterium
TAGTAAACATCGGGAGAAGAAAACAAATAACTACGATAAACGAACTCCTCTGTTTAATCAAATCCCTCATCATTGCTTTCATTATTTTCAATCTCCTTTTTCATTCTAATCACATCTCCAATACTGGGAAGGGTGGTATCCTGATTAATATACTTTTCTATCTCTAACCTTTCTCTTTCTTTTTCATAACTTTTTATGCTTAACTCAATTTCTTTCTTATTCATATCAACCTTCGTAATCTTTGCCCATACAAACTTATGAATTTCAAAAATACCTAAAGGACTGTCAATCTTCTTAATACTCAACTGGTTTATAGGAATAAATCCAAATATTCCTTTTTCTAATTTTACCTTTAATCCAGATTTGTCTATTTTAACAATTTCTGTTTCTATATTACTTCCTATCTTATACTTCTTAAAAGGATTTTCTTCTTTTTGTTTAAGACCTAAAGCAATCCTTTCTCTTTCAGGGTTAACATTTAACACAACAACTTCTACCTGTAACCCTTTTCTTAACACCTCTTTTGGGTGATGAATCTTTTTAACCCAGGAAATATCAGAAACATGAATCATCCCTTCAACTCCTTCCTCTAACTTTACAAATGCTCCAAAAGGAGTCAAATGTGTAATTGTCCCAGTAAGTCTGCTTCCTACAGGATACTTATTTTTAACTATTAACCATGGATTTGGATATATCTGTTTTAACCCAACAGATAGCTTCTTCTTTTCCTTATCAATTTTTAAAATCTTTGCCTGGACAATATCTCCTTTCTTTAATATCTCTTTAGGATGTCTTACATCCTTTGTCCATGACATCTCTGAGATGTGAATTAATCCATCAATTCCTGGTTCTATCTCTACAAAAGCTCCATATGAAGTTAAACTAACAACTTTTCCAGTTACAACCTGACCTGTTTTATACTTTTCATCTATGTTCTCCCAAGGATGAACAGTAATCTGTTTTAATCCAAAACTTAACCTTTCATTCTTCTCATCAAATGAAAGGACTTTTACCTCTATTTCCTCATCAACTCTTAAGACATCTTCTACTCTACTGATTCTACCCCAAGAAATATCCTCTCTACTAAGAAAACCTTCTATAACAGAATCAATATCAATAACAGCACCCCCTTTTGTAACTTTTTTAATTCTTCCTTTAATAATTGGGGTTTTTTTTATCCTCTCAAATATCTCCTTTTTCTTCCTTTTTACAGCATCCTCTACAACAAGTCTCCATGATACAACAACCTCTTTCCCATAACTAAACTCAATAACCCTTACAGGCACAACTTTATTCTTTAATTCATCAAAATTCTTAACAGGTGGATAACCAGCATGAGAAAGAGGTAAAAATCCACTAATATCATCAGGTATTCTTCCTAAATCTACCTTATATCCACCTTTAACTTTTCTAATTATCTTCGCTGAAACAATCTCTTGCATTTTATAAGCATTTTCTAATCTTTCCCAATCTTTTATTGAAATAACCTTTCTAAATGAAATAACAGGTCTTCCTTCATATGCTTCTTTTTTTTCTAAAAGGACATCTATTTCATCACCTATTTTTATATTTATATCGTTCTTTAAAATGTTAAATTCATCTAGCGGTATAACTCCCTCAGATTTAAATCCTATATCAACAATAATACTATCTACATTAATTTTAATTATTTTACCCTTAACAATATCGCCTTCTTTAATCTCTGCTATCTCATCATATAGTTTCTCAAATTCTTCAGAATTTCTTGATTTATTTTCTTCCATCTGTAAACTCCTATCTATCTTTAATTTCTAATCAAATTTCAAATTCTCTCATTAGAAATCTAATTCTTAAAGCTAAAATAATACATACAAAAACTAAAATTAAATATACTATCCGGCCTATACTTGTGCCAATAACTTTTATAAGCAAAGGTAAACTAACTATACAAAACAATATAAACACAACTGTAAAACATAAAAATCCTAATAATTTTCTCTCATTCATAACAACTCCTTATTTTTGGCTCGTTTATGTTCTTCTTTCTGTATTTCTCTCATAACCCTCTGAGCAAAATCATAATCATCTTCGCTATCCGAGAATCTAATTGGCTCAGAAAAAGCGACAGTAACACTCTTATTGAAAAATTTTGCCAACCTTGGACTTAAAACAAAACCAGGAATAACTTTTACTCCTGTTCTTCTCGCTAAAAATGAAATTCCAGGAAAAACATCCTCATATCTCTCCTTTTCTCTTCGTGTTCCTTCTGGAAAGATTAAAAGCAAATGACCTTTTTTAATCACCTCCAATGCCTTCCTTAAAGCTTTCTTATCAATTCTATTCCTTTTTACTGGAAAAGCATGAACCCTGCTAAAGATAAACCTCAAAATAAAATTTCTAAATAACTCATCCTTTGATAGATAATAAATATCCTTTCTTTTAATTGATGAACCAATCAGAGGTGGGTCCCAATTACTCGTATGGTTTGAAGCAATAATTCCTGGGCCTTGTGATGGAACATTCTCTATCCCAAATACTTTGCTTGAATAAAATACTTTAAAAAAAACTTTAAAAAACCAATACCCTATTAGATATAACATATTCCGAGTTAAGCCTTATTAATCAATTTCAACCTTATTTATAATAATCCTAACAACATCCCTCAATGGGATATTCGTTGTATCTATATAAAATGCATCCTTTGCTTTTCTTAATGGAGAACATTTTCTTTTTTTATCTCTTTTATCTCTTTGGGTAATCTCTTTTTCTAACTTATTTAATGAAACATTGAACTTTTGCCTCAACTGTAAGTATCTTCTTCTTGCTCTTTCACTTATCGTAGCATCAAGAAAGAACTTAAACCTTGCATTTGGAAATACAACAGTGCCAATATCTCTTCCTTCTATAACAACGCTCCCTTTTTCTGCTAATTTCCGTTGAATTCTTATAAGAAATTTTCTCACCTCAGGATACGACGCTATTTTACTTGCAATCTCACTTATCACAGGTTTTCTAATAATAGAAGATTTTACTTTTTTATTATCTAAATAAAACTCACCTTTTTTCAATGTAAGTTTTGTTTTCATTAAAATCTTTTTTATTGTTTTTATATCATTAACATCAACTCCTTTCTTCCAGATTTTGTATGCTATTCTCCTATACATAGCACCTGTGTCAATATAAGAATATCCCAACTTACTTGCAACCCTTTTCGCAACCGAAGTCTTTCCAGAACCTGCTGGCCCATCTATGGTTATAACTGTCTCTAAAGGAATATTGTAATTCATTAATTTACACTTTAATTTCTAAGATTTTTCAATATATTGAAAAACCCAGGAAACGATGTATCAATCCATCTTCTATCTGAGGTGCTTACTGCAGAACCAGTTATAAAATTAGCAATAGCCCATGTCATTGCTATTCTATGGTCTTTAAAACTTTTCAGCCTTGCTTCCTTTAATTTTACAGGACCTTTTATAACTAAACCATCTTCTTTCTCTTTAACATCAACTCCTATCCTTTTTAATCCATATGATAATGCAGCAATTCTATCTGTTTCCTTTACTCTTAATTCCTTTGCTCCTGAAATTTCAGTAACTCCATATGCCTGTGTAGCTACTAAAGCAAGAATCGGCACCTCATCAATCAAACGAGGAATCTCATTCTCTTCTATTTTTGTTCCAAACAGGGTAGATGACTTTACAACTATATCAGCAACAGGTTCATTACATATCATCCTTTCATTTACCAGTTTAATATCCGCCTTCATTCTGTTCAACACATCTAAAAATCCTGTTCTGGTAGGGTTAACTCCAACATTCTTAACAATAAGAGAAGCATTTTTAGAGATAAGTGTTGCTCCAATAAAAAATGCTGCTGAAGAAATATCTCCTGGAATATTTATTTCTCTTCCATAAAGTTCTCTTCCGCCAA
>CAYYAU010000146.1:0-3905 GCA_964469765.1 uncultured Clostridia bacterium
GCACCCTCCGTATTACCGCGGCTGCTGGCACGGAGTTAGCCGGTGCTTCCTCTGATGGTACCGTCAATCCCCCGAGAATATCGAGGAACTTCGTCCCACCTGACAAGAGTTTACATCCCGAAGGACTTCATCCTCTACACAGCGTCGCTGCGTCAGTCTTTCGACCATTGCGCAATATTCCCCACTGCTGCCTCCCGTAGGAGTCTGGACCGTGTCTCAGTTCCAGTGTGGCCGTTCACCCTCTCAGGCCGGCTACTGATCATCGCCTTGGTAGGCTCTTACCCTACCAACTAGCTAATCAGCCATGGACTTCTCTTCCAGCAATCTAAAAAGACCTTTAATCCTCTTTCCATATGAAAAAAGGATACTATGAGGTATTAGGCCTGGTTTCCCAGGATTATTCCTCACTGAAAGGCAAATTATCCATGTATTACTCACCCGTCTGCCACTATCCTAATATAGCCTTACGACTTTATTAGAACCGTTCGACTTGCATGTGTTAAGCACGCTGTCAGCGTTTGTTCTGAGCCAGGATCAAACTCTCCAAAGTAAAATATTTTTTGAAGAACCAAAAACTACCTTCCTTATGTGATTTTCAAAGAACAA
This sequence comes from uncultured Clostridia bacterium, assembly GCA_964469765.1. GTDB lineage: Bacteria > UBA6262 > WVXT01 > CAYYAU01 > CAYYAU01 > CAYYAU01. Next base: position 607 of record CAYYAU010000146.1, read on the forward strand.
ACCACCCCTTTCCTCCTAAACAACTTCCTCTTTATTCAGGGGATAGCATTATACTCACTTTAACTCTTTATGTCAATCTCTACTTATTATAATTTCAATTTCTTTTTTTGTCAAGAGTTATTTTATCGTCTAAAAACAAAAAAGCTTTATTCAAATAATCTATATCTTTTGAGGTTTTCCTCTTAAGGTAAACCTGTAAGCCGAATTCTGTCTCCCGCTATTCTAGGGGATGATGGTTATTACTCTGACACCGATATTACTATCGGGTTCAAGCGACCAACCCAAAGATTATAACGAAGCGGGTAACTTCGTATCCTTTTAATTAAACTAAAAGGAATTCTCTTTTTATTTGGTCTTGCTCCGTGTAGAGATTGCCTCTTTTCACTCCGGCACAGCCAGTAATTTCATTTATAGATTTACTGACCTTTCCGGCATTGGTCTCTGTGGCTCTTATCCTTTCTTCCAAATGTTTTGGAAGAAGTTCCGACGTTATCGGAATACACTACCCTTTGGAGTTCAGACTTTCCTCTCCGATAAATATCGGAGCAACCATCTGGTTTACCTTAAGAGTTTTTTAATTGCTAATTTTGATAATTTATCTGCAAGTTTATTCTCTTCACGAGAAATAAAATTATAATTAACCTCCTCAAAGTTTTTTTCTAAATTTTTTATTTTTAAATACAGTTTTAATAAAGACTTATCGTTAATTTTATAACTACCGCCTAATTGATTTACTAATAACTTTGAATCTGAAAAAATATTAATCCTTTTTGAATCAATCCTCTTTGCCTCTTTTAAAGCTTCTTCTATTGCGTAATACTCAGCAATATTATTAGTAGTAGCACCAATGGGTTTAAAAATCTCATTTATCTTTTCATTTTTATCATTATAGATTACTATACCTATTCCAGATGGACCAGGATTTGGAATTGCAGCACCGTCCGTATAGATATTTAAAATATCAATTCTTTTTAAAGATTTTTCTAATACCTCAGCCCCTTTTAAAAGAGCCTGTTTGACATCACTGTCAGTTAATGAGGGAAATCTCTCTTTTAAGACTTCAAAATCTCTATGTTGTGCTAAAAATCTAAGAAGTTTATAATATGGAATCTTTTTCATCTTCTTTTAGATATAATATTCGTGAACAATTCTCACAAAATACAAAATCTTCATCCTTTAACACTTCATTAATAAACCCCGCAGTTAAACCAATATTACACCCACCACAGTAATCACCCATAATAGCTACTATTGCTAAGCCCCCTTTTTTCTTTCTAATTTTCTCATATACCGCTACATCTTTCTTGTCAATTTTATCTACTTTTTCCTGACGTATATTTATTTTTTCTTGATATATAGCATTTAATGTTTTAAGTGTCTCCTGTAGATTACTTTTATCTTTTTCAACTACTTTCCTTTCTTCTTCTAATTTCTTAGTTTCCTCTTTCTGTTTATTTTTTAATGTATCTTCCTCATCCATTATTTGAAGTATAACATTTTCAATTTTATCTTTTTTCTTTTTTTCTTCATCAATCTCTTTCAATAAAGCCTTATAAGCTTCGTTTGTTTTAATGTTATTAAGTTCAATTTGTTTCTTCTTTATTATCTGTTCTATAGATTCCAGATTTCCCTCTTCTGTTTTTCTCTTTAGTTGAAGCTGGTTAAGTTGTGTTTTTATTTTATTTATCTCTTCTTCTTTTTCTTTTAATTTATTATTCAGTAGTTCTATTTTTTTAGGAATCTCATCAATTCTCTCTTTAACCTTATCTAACGCTAAATCAACCTCCTGTAGTTCAATTAATTTCTTTAATCTATCATTCAATATTCTTTCTCCTTCCACTGATGGAAAATTTGAAGCCAAACTTCATCTTTTCCCATGTTACTCTATACAAAATAATAAGAGCTTTTCTTTACTTATAAATGCGCGTAGTTGGATTTGAACCAACGACCCCTGCCATGTGAAGACAGTGCTCTGTACCGCTGAGCTATACGCGCAAAATTAGAAGTTTTAAAATGTTGTTTTATTATATCAAGAAAAAAAGAAGAAGTCAACACAATTGCCTTTTGGTCATATTATTGACAGAAATAGTAATTTGTAGTAGAATATCTCTAATTATTTCTGTTTGCGGAGGTTTTTTAAATTATCCATAAAATATTATCTATTAGTTTTCAACAGAAAACTTTGTTTTTTATCCTTCTTATATTTATCTATTTTGGAGGTGTATTATTAAGAATAGACTTCCGTAAAAAAATAGATAGTTCCCCTATTATTAAAAAAGGGTTAGGACTAATCTTCACAAGTGAATCTGCCCTACAATATAGATATGCTAAAATGGTTGCACACGGACAATCTATTCCATCCAATGACATCAAAGCCCAATATCCCGAAGGATTAAAAACTCACAAAAATCTCTCTCTTTTTATGGAATATATTGTTGGATATTCTTTTATTATATTAAAAGTTTTTTTTAAAAACATTAACTTTCATACCTTTGTAAAAGTATACACACCCTTTTTTGCCTGTTTATCTATATTTGCAATATATCTTGTTATAAATGAACTTTTTAAAGATCGAATACCGGCAATCTTCGCAGCACTTTTCTATGCAATCACTCTCCCAGCAATATCTAGAAGTAATGGGTGGGAATTCTTACGAGAAAACTACAGTCTACCTTTTATTTTCTTTCATTTATATTTCTTCTTGAAAACTATGGAGTTGTCTTCTAAAAATCGACTCAAATTTGCAATTTTATCAGGTGTATTTCTTGGTTTTTCGCTAATATCATGGTATGGAGCGCAGATTTATTTAATTATTTTTGTATTTTTCTTTCTATTCCTTCTTTTTTTGAAAGATTCCAATAATTCCCTTAAATTCTTCCCCTTTATTATATTACCATTGGTTATTTGTGGGTTATTAACACCTCACTTACGATATGGAAACTTTATACTATCTCCACCTATGCTTTTATCTTACACTATAATTTTGACATCACTATTACCAAAGAAAAAAAGGATTTTTATTTTGTTTTTTTTTCTATCAGTTACTTCTCTAATATTTATTTTAAACCTAAAAGACATTCAAAGATATCACCATGTCTATCTAACCTTATTATACAAAATTCTTTTTCTCGGGAAAAAACCATTAGATTCCACATTACTCCCATTTGAAGTAAAAATTGTTTGGGTTCCCCCATTTGAAAGCCCTTCTTTTTATTATCTACTATCTAACTTCTTTATGCTCTTTTTACCTGTTATAATTTATCTTAGTGATGCTATTATAAGAATTAAAAACAAAAATT